>NZ_VDEV01000032.1:0-60855 GCF_006151685.1 Arthrobacter sp. BB-1 | reverse complement strand
GTCGTAGACAGAACAGGGCCAGGGGCGGCGGAGCCCTGCGGAGCCGGCACTGGACCCACAGTCGGCCGCGTCAGCGGACGCCCGATTCCTGTGTGAGCTCTGCGAACACGCATCTCCACCAGGGCGGAACGCGCTGGCAAACCTACCGACTCTGGCCTGCCTGGTGCATTCGTGGTGTCATTACTCCACGTCATCGCTGGTACGGCAAGGAGTGATCATGGACAACACGGCAAATGGTGCCTTCCTTTCCTTCCGTGATCCCGCAGTGCGGGGTTCGGGAGCTGTGCTCGCAGAGTATGCCGCGGCTCTTACCTGGGCGTTCTCGCTGTTGGCGTACGTCAGCGCTGGCGCATTCATGAGTCCCGGCGCTATCGCGCTTCTGATACCCGCTGTTGCGGTGACGGCGGCTGCGATGGCTATCCGTCGTCGAAGTAAGCTTCCGCCTAGGCACAGGTCGGGCGCCGCGCACGCTCGGCGATGAGGACCTGTTTGGAGACGTGCAACGGCGGGTTCTTTCCAAAATGAGAGATCCTGCTGCACGTGCCGGCCGCCCTCACGGTGTCCTGCGGAGCTTGGTTGTTGTGTTCGTGCTGGCCGCAGCCGGGTCCCTGGTGCTGGTGGCCGTGGACCTGTTCATTGGCCGCCCTGTCACGGGTGATGTTTTTATCGCCATCCTCAATAGCTTTGTTGCCCTCGTGCTGTGGCGCCGGCTCGCTGAGCAGAACATCCGCCGCAACACGGCGTAGATAGAACGGGTCCAGGGGCGGCGGAGCTCTGCGGAGCTGGCGATGGAATCCGCACCCGGCCGCGCCAGCGGACGCCCTTTTCCTGGTGAGCCCTGCGAACCCTCATAAGCACCCCGAGTCCCCCTTTTGGGGTCCCTGGCTTCGGCGGCCGCGTGCCCTGAGGTCGCCGGTCGTGAGTGTGCGAATGGCGGTCCGCCGTCGCCAACCCCCAGCGCAAGCCGGCCACGACGGCGGACCGCCAGCGGTGACCGCCCCGGCAACGGGACGGCCACCTGAAGGGACTAACCTGCGAGGAGTTCGGCCAGTTCGGCCGCATCGGATACCAGCACCGCGCCGCCTTCTTTCAGGAGCCGGTGGCATCCTGCGGAGTTGGCGCTGTGCACGCTCCCGGGGACGGCCGCGACGTGCCGGGCAATGGTTTCGGCGTGGTGTGCGGTGTTCAGCGCCCCTGAGCGCCAGCGGGCTTCAACGACACAGGTGACGCCGGCGAGGGCGGCGATGATGCGGTTCCTTTGCAGGAACCTGTACCGGGTCGGGGCGGAACCGGGCGGCAGCTCTGAGAGGGTCAGCCCTGTTCCACGGATCGCGGCCGCGAGGTCGGCGTTACCGGACGGGTAGTCACGGTCAAGGCCTCCGGCCAGTACCGCTAGTGTTGCCGGTCCTTCTCCCTGGCTTCCGGCCAACGCGGCCCGGTGCGCGTGTGCATCGATGCCGTAGGCCATCCCTGAGATCACGCAGATTCCACGCTGAACCAACCCGTATGCCATGTCCCCCGTTACGGAGGCGCCGTAGCTGGTCGAGTCCCGGGAACCGGTAAGGGCCACACACTTCGAAGGCGCCGGGATGCCGTTGTCGATGTTGCCCCGGTACCAGAGCCCGTACGGGGCATCGGGCAGATCGTCCAGGCCTTCCGGCCAGTGTTCATCGCCTGGGATGAGGAAGCCGCCGCCCAAGCGGTCGATAGTGGCCAGGTCCTTCTCCGGGTCGACCTCCGGAACCCGTGGGGCCCACCGCTTCAGCGCTTCTGACAGTTCCTCGACCGTAACTTCCGGGATGGCGTGTAGGGGCTGCGCGCCGGTGGCGAGCCGCAACGCGGCGTACGCGCCGAGCCTGCCCACGAGGGCACGGCCGACACGGTCGCCGGGTTCGAAGAGTCGGGTCAGGGCTGCGCGTGCAATGCGATCGTTCATGATTTCTCTCATCCTTTGCTGAGGGTCCGGTGGGTGGGGCAGCTTTGGTGACCGGCCAGCTTCCCCTCTCCCCCGGGCGTTTTTTGCCTGCTGGCGGAGCAACGCGTAGCTGTGCCCGACGGAGCCGGGGCAACCCGAAGGGCAAGCAGCGGATGGGTTGTGGGAGGAAATAAGCGAAGCGCCGACACAAGGCATCGGCTGCGCGGCCGTCCGCAGGACGGTTGAGCCGGTGGAGCGGGCACGTACGATCCGCAGGAATCTCAATGATGTTGTCAACGGATGTCGGCGTGCCGCTCGGGTGTCCCGGCCGGTGGCGGCCGGGACGCCCAAGGTGCTTCTAGTCCGTCCAGCCCGGGTAGGGCTTCCGGTCCTGCCCCGGCAGCCTGGCGGCTGTGGCGGGCAGGTTGTCCGGGCCGTCGGACTGGCCGGAGGCCCAGTGGAAGAACACTTCGGCGGTAACCGCTTCCAAGCAGGCGTCCTGGGACCGGAACCAGTAAGTCGCGGTGTCGCCCTCGACGTAGGTTCCGTAGCCGAACAGTTCCCCGCTCCCGTCCCGGGTGCGGGCGACGGCGAGGATGATGTAGGGCCAGGATCCGGCGTCCCACCCCTCGCTTCCCCAGTTCGGCAGCGCGGACCAGGCGGTGCCTTCAAGGGTGTCCATCCAGTCGTACCCGTCACCTGCCCGGTCGTCGGCGGGCAGGACCGGGGCGGTCACCGCTTCGGCGGTGTCGGTTGTGACCGTGCGGGTCATGGTTTCTGCGCTCAAGGTGATGCTCCGTTTCGCTCAGGCGGGGCGGGTGCCTGGACTACCGACTTCCCTCTCCCCCACCATGTTTTTTGCCTGCTGGCGGAGCATCGCGTAGCTGTGCCCGACGGAGCCGGGGCAACCCGAAGGGCAAGCAGCGGATGGGTTGTGGGAGGAAATAAGCGCAGCGCCGACACAAGGCACACGGTGCGCGGCCGTCCGCAGGACGGTTGCGCCGGTGGAGCGGGCACGCATGATCCAACGGACAGCAGCAAAAAAGGAAAGAAAAAGCTTGTACCGCCCGAGCGCAGCGAGGCCCGATCTGGTGATCGATTCAGCGTCGCCCAGCCATCCCGATCGCGAAATTCGTCCCGTTTAGAGTTAGGGCACCGGGTACTTTAGAGCATGAAGAGTTTCAGCGTGGCCAAGACCTTGTTGATCCTAGCTGCCGCCACGGCACTTTCGATTCTCTTGCGAGTGCTACTTCCCGAGGACATTGGTGTGGTTGCATCCGCAATTATTGGGCTCGCGTTTGTGGCTTATCTGGTCGTCATCGCATTTCTGCATCGCAAAAAATCAGCTCCGCCGCCTCAAAATTAGGAGCCGCAGGAGTTAACCAGCTGACACTGAAAGGGCACAGGACTCGTCCTGCGCTAGGCTGCAAACTGGTTTGGGAATGGACATGGCGCCTCCCGGAACCCTGTCAAGCTATTGCCAAGGATAGCGTCGAGTCACCCTTCTGATGATCCAGCTTCGACTCTGACCCGTCAGGATTCCTTCACCGGCCGGATAGTCAACCCCTCGATGTCTGCAGTCCCGCCGAACGTCAGGCGGCCATAGTGGTTGTGGCCGCGGAGGCGGGGTTGTAGGTAGTGCCGTCACGGAGCATGGCCCAGAGGACATTGAGCCGCCGTCTTGCAAGCGACAGCATTGCTTGGATGTGCGATTTCCCCTCCGCACGTTTGCGGTCGTAGTAGCCGCGCGAGGAGGGACAGGACTTCAGCGCGGAGAGCCCGGAGAGGTAGAAGACCCGGAGGAGCCGTCGGTCGTAGCGCCGGGGCCGGTGGTGGTTTCCGCTGATTCTCCCCGAGTCCCTGGGGGCCGGTGCCAGTCCGACGACGCCTGCGAACCGGTCGGCGGATTGGAAGACGGTGAGGTCGCCGCCGGTGGCGCCAAGGAATTCGGCGGCCAGAACTGGGCCAAACCCTGGCATGCTCAACAACACCTCTGTGTGCTGGTGTTCGGTTACTTTCTCGCTGATCAGCGCATCGAGTTTGGCGAGTTCCTCGTTCAGGGTCAGGATTTCCCGGGCGAGTGCGGCGACGATCATCTCGCCGAGGTGTTGGGCGGGAACGATGGTGTGCTGGGATTTCGCGGCGTCCACTGCGGCCTGGGCGACCGCGGCGGAGGAACGGGCCCCGTGTTTCTTCAGCCAGGCGTGGATTCTGGCTTGGCCGGCGCGGCGGATTCCGTCTGGTGTGCGGTGCTTGGTCAGCAGGGTCAGGGCTGCCTTAGAACGGCTGTAGTCGAAGGCCCGTTCCAGCGCCGGGAAGTACTCGAGCAGCTGGGCTTGCAGACGGTTGATCGCGCGGACCCGGTCCGCGGACTTGTCGGCACGGCGGGCAGTCAGGAGCCGCAGCCCTGTGCTGATCTCATCCCCCGCACGTAGGGGTTGCAGATCGGTCCGCATCCGGGCCTGGTCGGCGATAACCGCTGCGTCCTTGGCGTCGGTTTTGCCTTCCCCGCGGTAAATCTTGGAGGCGTGGTGCACCGTCCGGCCCGGAATGTACAGGATGTCCTGACCATGGCCGATGAGCAGGGCAATCAACAGCGCCGGTCCACCATGGTTCAGGTCAGTCGCCCACACCACCTCGTCCCCGCCTGCCATCTCAAGGACGGTGGCGAGAAGTTGGAGCAGGGCTGGTTCGTCGTTGGGGATCTTCTGTGAGAGCAGCCGGTTTCCGTCGGCGTCGATCACGACGCAGTGGTGATGGGCTTTGCCGGCGTCGATGCCGGCCCACAATTTCGCCAAAACATCCTCCAGTCTGTTGATTGGGTGGAACCCGGCAGATAACCGCGCCGTCGTGTCCTTATCCGGCGATCATGTCGCGTCTCTCAATCAGCGGTCGGGTCATCGCGGGGTGGCGGGCGGCCAATCCTACGAAGCCGTCACGACCTGGATCGTCCGGACCACAGCAACAAAGCCATACCCGCCTCCCCCGGGTAGCCACGACCCTACAACGGCCACGGAACCACCCGTCAACACCATAAGGACAGCAGCCAAAAACGTCGTAGACAAGACAGGGCCAGGGGTCCGGAGCTCTGCGACGGCACGCCCTGGACCCAACAGCCGGCCGCGCCAGCGGACGCCCATATGGGGGTGAGCCCTGGCGAACATCACCCGGACTTTCGCATTCAGTGTCCGGCCCTTCTGGTAGCTTGCGGGGCATGGAGCTGAAACATCTGAAACATTGCGGAGCTTGCGGTGAAATGGTCGATCCCAGCGCCGGCCCTCACACCCATGAGATGAAAACATGCAAAGGGAAGTGCGGAAAGCTGAAGCCGGCAGATGCTTTTGGGCTCCATCAGTCCAGCACTGACGGACGCCGGCACGTCTGCCTCGAATGCGTTGCCGACTCATCCGCGGCGGGCAGGGTGCATCGGGCTGTCGAAAAGGACAAGCAGTTCCGCGATGACAAGGAAAAGCTCAAAGAACATCGCTACCGTTGGGCGCGGAGGGTCGTTCAGCCCGGACCTGATCCTGTCTTTCGCTGGGCGTTGCTGGATCCGCAGGGGCATGAGGTAACAAAGGAACAGGCCCTGCGGGATATCGAGATTGCGGAGAACCCTGAGCCCGACGACTACCCGATTCACTACGAGGAGACTTAACTTTGGGACTGCGCGAATTTTTTGGTCGGCGACGGACACCAACTGCGGCTGAGTCCTTCTCTGCGGCCTCGGCCACGGAGACGGAGCGCGCCGCCGCTGACACCGGCCGAGCTGGCCGATCTGGAAGAGGCTTGGGTAGAGCTCCGACAGGCTTCCCAGGAAGCCGGCGTGAAGTCATTTCGTGCTTGTACGCGTGACGGCAGCCGCTGGGAAGACAACCCGGAGTCGGTGCGGGCCATGACGCGCATGATCAAGGACACGCATAAGTACACAGTCGAAGGTCCAAAGGACGTGTAGGGACTGAGGGGGCAAGTCCTATCGGTAACCCCCCTCCCCCCAAGATAAAAAGGATGGCGGCCGTTCCTGGCCGCCACTTTTTGGCGTGTCTATTCGAATATATATTCTAAGGTTATGGTATATCCTCCGAAGAGTTTGCGGCCGCGCTCCAGGCGCAGTACGCGCGGCGGGCCGGCCCGATTGGGTTGACCGTGGAAGAGCTTGATTTCGAGCACTTCCCAGCCAAGAACGGGTATCCGGGGATCCCGGTGAAGGCGTGGATCCGGTTCCCGAACTGCGCCGAGCTGGTGGACGGCGAAGTGTTCGCCTGGACAGCGAAGGCAGCGGAAGTGACGTGGAAGGACGGGCCGGTCACGTACCGGACCTGGGTGTGGAGCTCGGCGGTCACCCGCCGGGAAGAAATGATGAACAGGAATTTGGGAGAGCGGACCCGTGGCAAGAACAGCAACTGACAAACCCTTGGACGTGCCGGTGCAGGTGCGGTTCACCGCGGCCGGCACTCCCCTAGCCGTCAGATATGACGGACGGATCTGGGCCGTGGCCGCCGAGCCGGTGCGCTGGTTTACCCGCGCGGACTGGTGGAACACCGCCAAACGAGCCCCTGTCGGCTGCGGGGACCTGGTCAGTATTGAGCACTGGCAGGTCCAAGTCCGCCTTATCTGCCCGCAAGTGGGGTTCACAGGCATGTAAGTTTTGAACTAGGGTCGTCTCGGAACGCACGGATTATCTACCCTTGACGAGGTACGTCCGCATGGCGCAGTCACCGGTCCCGTTTCCGTCAACCTACCAACCGAATCCCTCGATTTCGCGGCAGTGGATCGCGTTCAAGGTCATCCATAAGACCGGCGGCCCCTCCTGGGCCGTTGTGGATGCTTTCACCTATGATCTGCACCCTGAAGCCAGCTCGTACCTGCACTACCTCTTCGGCTCTGCCCGCTCTACGAACACCATCAGGGCGTACGCTCAGCGTCTGGCCGCTTTCTTCACATGGCTCGGTCCGGCACGGTTGAACTGGGCCGATGGCGTGCCCGTCGTTTCTCGGTTCATTCGGGAACTGGCTGTTTCTGCCTTGCCCGCATCTGAACAGGACACGGCATATCGTGAACCGCGCTACCGGAGCGGGAAGACATTGAACCAATACGCCGCAGCCCTGACCCAGTTCTATATGTGGGCCGCGCGCAGCGATCTGATCAGTGAGAAGACTGCCGCGGGCTTCTATGAGACCCGGATCGCGTATGGCTTTTCCGGCGACAGGCTCCTACCGGGCAAGGTTTCCAGGTCACGTGCAGTACGAGTCAAAGAAGTCGAAGAAGCCCCCAAGTTTCTCGATGAAGAGGGTGCCGGGTCACTGCTGGCGGCCACCGCGAACCGCCGCGATCGTTTCCTGGTGGCGCTGATGCTTGAAACGGGCCTCCGGATCGGCGAGGCGCTGGGGCTGCGGACCGAGGATCTGCATCTCTTTCAGGACTCGCGCGCCGTCGGGTGCGCGACCGCCGGACCTCACATCCATGTTCGGCGGCGCCAGAACCCCAACGCCGCCCTGTCCAAGTCCGCCACTCCGCGCAGAGTCCCGGTCACTGAAGCAGTGTGCACCCTGTACCACCTGTACGTTGAGGACCGGATCGACCGCTTGGCCGTGGACTCCAGCCCCATGGTCTTCGTCAACCTGTACTCCCGGTCCCACCTCGGGGAAGCGCTGAAGTACTCCAACGCCATCAAAATGTTCTACCGCTCTTCGACCCGTACCGGCCCCCGGGTTAACCCGCACATGACACGGCACACCGCGGCGACCCGATGGAAACGGGCGGGAGTGCCGGGACCGGACGTGCAGGAACTGCTCGGGCACCGAAGTGCCACATCGCAGCACGTGTATGAGCACGCCACCGACCAGGACCTTAGGGACGCCATCGAGGCTGTCCGCCCCATACCGAGAGGGCAATTATGAGCCGTGGACAAGCACTGGCCAGTGATGAGGCCGGTGTTCCGGCGTCGGCGGAACCCGTCGACCCGTCCCTTGACCTCTCCGCATTCCAGCAGTGGCTGGCCCGGGAGATCCACGATGACTGGCGCCCGAACGAATGGGACAGCGCGGCTTGGGTTTTCACCGGCACTCCCGGCCATCTGGGCACCCTCGTTGACGCATGCAGATTTCCCGGATGCTCCGGCCCATCCTTCACGCGCAGCAGCGGACTGTGCAGTGTCTGCCACGGACGCTATTCCCGGCACACCAAACGCATCGGTGCCATGAGCGCCGAGGACTGGATTGCCGGAGCAGTCCGGCTGCAAGGAACGAACTGGACACCGCAGATCGTCCCGATCCTTTGCTCAGTGACGAACTGTACGAACCGCAGTAAAGGCCTGGGTGTGCCCCTGATGGCTGCTACGGAGGGGAACCCGAGGAGATGGCATCAAAAGAAAGCACGGCTGCCTCCGCTGTGTCTGGGTCATCATCCGATCCGCACCGTCGAAGACATTGCCGCGTGGGTGGTTGCCCAGGAGGCTAAGCCTGTTCGGGCGCCAGAGTACTGTTCCGTTCCCTGGTGCGGCTACAAACGGCACCCCGGTAACGGGATCGGGATCTGCCGGCTGCACGCCCAGCTCGTCATCGACCGCGCCGAACTGGCCCTGCACTTGGAACGGGAAGCAGTCGTTTCACTCGAGCCCGACGGCTACCGGGAAATCCACGCTCCCCCGGCCCGAATGGGCAGGTACGAACTCAGCTTTGCCCCGCTGCGCCGGCGGCAGCCAGGACTTGCCACGGAGCTGCTGTGGGCACTTCAGCACCAGGACCGTATCGGCTTCCCGATCAACCTCGTCACGACCAAGACGCTCATCCAGTCAGCGCTGAATTTCCCGCCAGGCACAAGATCCTTCCTAAACGCCGACACTCGGGCACTCACTGCAGGCAAGGTCATGCGTTCGGCTAATGCCTGGTCGATGTTCCGGGTCGTACGCGCACGACTGCTGGAACGCTACGTCCCCTGGTCCACCGGGGGCGATCTTCTCAAGTCAGACCTCATTCCCTTTGGCCTGCTGACGACCTCGTCGAACAGATCGGGCTCCGCCCGATCAATGGCTGCCCTGGACTTCCGACCCATCCCTTTCGAATGGGCACGACAAATGACGAAGCTATGGATTCTTGAAAAATCCACCACGGAAACTTCCTCGACCACGCTCATCACCCACATCGCACGGCTCTGCACCGGCTTCAGCATGCAATGCACCGCCCGCTCGCTTTCCCTGCCAGCCGATGCTTCCGCACTAACCCGCGAACATGGCAAGGTGCTGGCACAGGCCCTGGCCGCTCTGACCAGGATCGACGGCAAGCCCCTCCCCAACGATTACAAGCGCTTCCTCGGATCGACCGTGGCGGGAATGATCGACTACGCCCGGAAGCGCTCGGACCTGTTCGAGAAGACAACCCTCTCCTTCTCCCTCGACTATGACCTGAACATCCCCATCGAAGATGCCCCGGGAACAGATGAAGACGACGAAACTGGTAGGGCAATTCCCGAACCTGTCATCGAGTACCTTTTCTCCCGGTTACCCACGGCGCATGTCTCCAGCCCAGTTTCAGCCGCAGTCCCAAACGGCGTCTACAAAGCAGCCTTCACCTGCTACATGACGCTTTTGCGGGACGCGGGGAGACGGCCCAGTGAGATAGCGAAGCTTGGACGCGAGTGCCTTAGCTACGACCACACCGGTCAAGCCACCCTGTTGTGGCACAACGACAAAGGCAGGCGCAGGGGCAGGCGCCTCCCCATTTGGGCTGAAACTGCCGAAGCTATGGAAACGTGGTTTGCCGTCCGGGACCAGCACATCCCTGCCATGCCAGCAGGTCAGCAGGACTGGCTCTTCCCCACTTTCCGTTCCCGTGCCAGGGACAATCACTTAAAGACCATTTGGTTCAACCAACGGCTTAGGGACTGGATAGATCTCCAGCTCCCGGACCTGCCCGGACCGACCGACGGTCCTGGAGCAGGAAGCGCGTTCGACAAGAGGAATGTCTTCGCGTACGCCTTCCGACATTCCTACTGCCAACGGCTGGCAGATGCAGGAGTTGCCCAGGAAACCCTGCGCCGCCTCATGGATCACCGCTCCGCGGACACCACGGCGAGGTACTACACGGTGACCAACGCACGAAAACGCAAAGCCATCGAATCGGTCAAAAGGTTCTCCTTCGACATGCAGGGCACCCACGCCCCGGTGGCCGAAGACCTGTACTCCATGGCGGCCGTGGCCGTCCCGTTCGGCAACTGCACCGAACCGGCCAACATCAAAGCGGCAGGCAAAGCCTGCCCCGCCCGTTTCCAATGCGGCGGCTGCACATTCTTCAGATCCGACCCTTCCCACCTTCCTGACCTCAAGGCGCATCTGGAACGGATGAAGGAAGACCTCGCCTGGCAGGTCGCCCAGAACCTACGGCCCTCACTGATTGCCGACACGCAGAATGAGATCGACGCGTTTACCGCCCTCATCACCGCCCAGGAGTCGCGCGTGGCCGACCTGCCCGGCAGCGAAAGAGAGTCACTGGCCGAGGCAGCTGCGGTGCTGCGCCGCCTCCGCGCCAGCGTCCCGACCGCTGTCGAGAAACCCTTCATTCCGGTCGGAAGCCTAAAAATCAGGACCGACACAACAGGGGACCAGATGTGAGCGCGGGTTCAAAAACGGCGGCGATGGTGCAGCAGAGGAAGAACGACAGCAGTGCCAAAAGACGGGCAGTCCTCGCCACCATCCAAGCAATGAAAGCGACCAATACTCCGATTACGGTTGCGGAGATTGCGCGTCGCGCCCATGTCAGCCCGTGGCTGGTCCGCCAGCAACCCCTCCTTGAACACCTCAGGAAAGCGCAAGCCTGCCAGCTCGCAGGCGCCCAGGGGGGCGAGATACCCGCGAACTCAACCGCGGGCTCGCTCCTGGTCGAACGCGATCTTCTGCGCAAGGAGAACCAGCGGCTCCGGCACGACCTGCAGAACCACCGACGCCGCATCTCCGAATTGCTCGGGGACCAGATAGACGGCACCGACGCCCAATCACAAAGCGTTCGCGTCCAGGAACTGACGGATCAAAACTCCATCCTTGCGGGGCAGGCCGGCGATGCACTTCAACAGGTGCACCACCTTCGCCAGAAGACAGATGAGCTCGCATCCGACCTGGCGGCAGCCCACCGGGTCAACCGTTCCCTCATGGCAGAACTCAACCGCACTAAAGGACACCTGCCCAGCCAATCGTGACTTCCAGAGCGTCCCCCACGGCCGGTCCCATCGGACTTCGCTACCTTTGGTCAGGAACGATGAGGACCGGACGTTGTTGTCTGTGAGTCAGGAATGATGAGACAGATCCTGCAAGGAACCTGTCCACCCTTGCCAGGGGTCCGGGGCGGTCGGCTCCAACGATGATTAATGAAGCCCCGGTGTTTTCGGCCAGACGGCACAGCGCCTTGGGAACGTCTCCGTTAAGCACGCGGAAGGACCACTGCTTTCCAGGTCGCCCCAGAAGCGCTTCGCGGCGGTGAAGCAGTTCATCTGCCGGGTACTCCGCTTCTTCATTGGTGGCCGGATCGAGCGAATGTGCGTCCCGCGACGTGTCCGGTTCCCATTCTGTGAGGTACCCGGCCGGGTCCACGAAAGCGCAGACCAGGTGTTGTCCCAGGGCGGTCGCGAGCTCCGCTGCGGTACGGATCAGATGTGGTGAGAACTTCCACTCAACACCGAGCACAATCGGGCCGGACGTCCATCCTTTAGTGGGCATGTGGGACTTTCGGCCGATGCGGCGGTAGCCAGCAGCGCGTAGTAGAGCACGCCCCAACCGGTGATTTGGATGATGCACAGCGTGGTGAGTCCATTGCGCGGTGCACCCTCCGCGGTGCACCCTCCGCGGCCAGTGTCGTGACGGCGCCGGGGCGGCATGGCTAGTTCCCGGTGAGCTCCGTGTAGAGCGTCTGGACCCGGGCCTTGATGTCGTCCCGGACCAGGCGCATCCGTTCCATCCCTTCGACCCCGCGCTCGGAGGGCTCGTCCGTTTCCCAGACCTCGAAGCGTTTGCCCTCAACCGGTTCCAGCTTTGCCTCTGTGCCAAGGACGATCACGGCATCCACGGTGTCCAGGACCTCGTCGGTAACTGTTTTGGGGTATTCGCCGGTGACGTCGATACCCAGTTCGGTCAGGGACTCCAACCGCCTGCGGGTTCAGGTCTTTCGCCGGCTTGGTGCCGGCGGAATAGACAGCAATTTTGTCTCCCGCGAGGTCGCGCATAAGTCCTGCGGCGAGCTGGGATTTGCCGCCGTTCTTGCTGCAGACGAACAAAACGGACGGAGTCGTTTCCTGGGTCATGAGGAGGTTGTTTCCTTTTCGGGTGAGACAGCGGTCAGTGAGGCGACGAGGGTTTTGACCCGTTCGTGGATCTGGTCCCGGATGTCCCGGACGGTGTCGAGGGGCTGGTCGGCCGGGTCGGGCAGGTCCCAGTCCTCGTAGCGTTTGCCGGGGTAGATGGGACAGGAGTCCCCGCACCCCATGGTGATGACGACGTCGGATGCGCGGACGACGTCATTGGTGAGGGGCTTGGGGTAGTTCTTCGTCAGGTCCAGGCCCATTTCAGACATCACGGTCACGACGCCGGGGTCCAGTTCGGCCGCAGGCAGTGACCCAGCGGACCTGACATGGATCCTGCCTTTGGCTTCGACGGTGAGCAGCGCTGCTGCCATTTGGGAGTGTCCGGCGTTCTGCACGCAGACGAACAGGACTTCGGGAACTTCTGACCCAACGGCTCCCTTGGACCTGACAAGGGCTGCCAGCCGATCGTTCGCAAAATGCTCGGTGGTGGCGGGCAGGTACGCGCTGATTTTCGCGGTGCGCGCCAGCGCCGTGTAGGACTCGAAGACGTTGCGTTCGACGGTTTCGGCGGCGAAGATCCCGGCGAACCGCTCGGCGAGCCGTTCACTGATGCGGTGCAGGAGCTCGGTGTTGTCCCGCAGGCCAAGGCCGGTATCGCGGTGTTCAGTCATGACAGCTCTCCACTAAGGGGTTCGTTGACTGCTTTAGGAGTTGTTGGCGCCGGAACGGCCGCGGGCAAGGCCTGTGGGGAAGCCCACCAGCACGGGTTCTGGTGCGGCGCAGCAGCCGGATTCTGCAGGTACGGTTTCCGCTGCTGCGGATGAGGCGACTGGGACGTCGCAGCTGGTGCCGGCGTCGGTGGAGCAGACCCCGGTCACGGGAAGCTCAAGGTACACGGTGTCGGCGGACTCCTGGTCACCGGCGAGGGCGCAGCGACGGAGCGGACCTGCTCGTAGCCGGCGGCCAGCAGGAAGGTGGGGGCGCGGCCGTAGGACTTCATCCCCACAATGTAGAAGTCCTTGTCCGGGTGGGCGAGGAGTTTGGCGCCGTGCGGCGGGACAGTGCCGCAGGAGTGGAATTCGGGGTCGATCAGCGGGCCCAGCTCCATGGGCGCTTCCACTGCAGAGTCCAGGTTGAGGCGGAGCTCGCGCAGGATGTCCAGGTCCGGGCGGAAACCGGTGCAGGGAATGACGACGTCGGCCTCCATGGTCCGGCCATCCACGGCTTCGACCGTCACTCCGGAATCGATGCCCTCCAGGGTGCTGATGCCGAAGCCGGTGTGCAGTTGGATTTTTCCGGCTTCCACGAGCCGCCGGACCCGGGCCCCGAGCTGGCCACGCGCGGGCAGCCCGTCCAGGTCCCCACCGCCGTAGACTTTCGCGGCCGAGTCGCCCCGGACGGCCCACAGGATCCGGGTGTCCGGCTCCTCCTTGGTGAGGTCGGCGAGGTTGATGAGCGTGTTGGCGGCGGAGTGCCCGGCACCGACCACCAGGACCCGGCGCCCGGCAAACGAGGCACGGTCACGGCCGGTGACGCCGGGCAGCGGAGCGGAGATGCGCTCCTGTGTTGCTTCTTCGCCGATGGCTGGCAGCCCCGAGGTGCCCAGCGGGTTGCGTGTGGACCAGGTGCCCGAGGCGTCGATGACTGCGGCCACGGTCGCCTTTGGGTAGTGGACGTTAGCGGGCATGGGGAGGGGATGTCAGTCGTGGGTGGGTTCTCCGGTGGTTCGGTGGTCGGCGTGGTTGATGGTTTCGCGGATGAGCCGGATCAGGTGCCCGTCGTGGAGGGAGTAGATGACGTGCCGGCCGTCCTTGCGGGTGTCCACGAGGCCGCTGAGCCGGAGTTTGGCCAGATGCTGGCTGACCACGGTCCGGGCAGCCCCGGACGCGTCGGTGAGTTCGGTGACGGTTTTCGGGCCGTTGGAGAGCTGCCAGAGCAGGTGCAGGCGGGTGGGTTCGGCGAGCATCCGCAGCGTCCGGGCAGCTGTTTCGAGCAACTGCGGGCCCGGGGTGACCGGGTGGACCAGGGAAGGCTCCTGGGGGATGGTGCTGAACGCGCTGCTAGGACGGCTGCTCAACGTTCTGCTCCTCTTTGGTGGGTTCCTGGGAGGCCGCGGCGGTGTGCCTTGGCCAGGACAGGAATGCCGCTGCACTGCCTATTATCGCAATGATTGTCAGGGCAAGCGCGGCCCAGCCCAGTCCGGCGGCGGCTCCGATCCAGCCAGCCAGCGGGTAGGTCAGGATGTAGCAGGCGTGGGAGAGGGAGAACTGCGCGGTGAAGACGTAGGGCCGGGTTTCCTCGGTGGAGGCATCGCGCAGCAGCCGGGACGAGGGCGTGAGGATCGTGGAGTTTCCCGCGCCGAGCAGGAACCACAGCCCCAGCAGCAGCCACCACCCGGACCCACCGGCCCCCAGGATGGTCAGGAGTGTGGCGCCGGCCAGCACGGCAGGGATCAGGGCGGCGCCGGTGAGCATCACGGCACGGTCCCCGAACCGGTCCAGGACCCGGGGCGCTGACAAGGCGACGATCATGGACCCGACTCCGAAGCAGGCCAGGGCAAGGGCCAGGTCGGTGTCGGGGCGGTGCAGGACGTCGCGGACGTAGACCACGGTGTTGACGAGCACCAGGGCCGTCGGTGCTGCGACCACGAGGTTCAGGGCCAGCAGGGACCGCAGGCGCCGGTTGCGCCAGAAGATCCGTGCACCCAGGGTGGTCCGGTGCCACAGCGACGTCTGCGGCCCGGCCGGGGCGGAAGGCCGGGGCAGAACCGTGATGGTGACCATGAAGGCCGAGAACAGGAACCCGGCGACGGTGCCGATGAACAGGTTGTTGTAGCTGATCAGCGCCAGCAACAAAGCCGCAAGGGCCGGGCTGACCAGGGCTTCCATGTCGTAGGCCAGCCGGGAGAGGGACAACGCGCGAGTGTAGTCCCGCTCGTCCTTCAAAATGGTCGGGATCAGCGACTGGAACGCCGGGGTGAAGGTCGCGGAGGCGGACTGCAGCAGGAAGATCACGACGTAGATCTGCCAGGTGTCGGTGATGAACGGCAGGCACAGTGCCATCGCCGCCCGGATCAGGTCCGCCCCGATCAGGACCGGCTTTTTCGGCAGCCGCGCCACCAGTGCGTTGATCAACGGGGCCAGACCCACGTAGGCGAGCATCTTGATCGTCAGGGCCGTTCCCAGTACCGCTCCGGCGTTCCGGCCGGCCAGGTCATAGGCCAGCAGGCCCAAGGCCACCGTGAGCAGTCCGGTGCCGATCAGGGCCACGATCTGTGCGGCGAACAGCCGCCGGTAGGTCACATTCCGCAGAACCGCTAACATCAGTCCAACTCTCATAAGTGCATACGTGCGCGTATCTGCACTAATAGTAGTCGACTTTCGTCCTGCCCGTTCGCCCATCGACGGGCCAGACCGCAAGAGGTGTCTGCCTGGAGCTGATCCGCCGAAGCCTAACGGCCGTCTCAATGCCGGCGTCCGGTGCCGGCCGGAGGCATGCATCTCGTTTCGCTGCCTCGTCCCGGCACTATGGGAGCTCCTGCATTCGCCGGCGGGCCTACGCGTATAGCCGTGGGCTCGGCCAGGCCCGTGCTTCAGGCAGTATGGCCTTTCGCAGTGGGTTCGAGGCCCGGGAGGACACCGGGTCACCGGGCCTCGATCAGGCCCATCATGCCGCTGTCCTCGTGATCCAGAATGTGGCAGTGATAGACGGTTTTGCCGGTGAAATCATCGAAGGCGATCCGGACCCGGACATTGCTGCGGGCCGGGATGTCGACCACGTCCTGCCATCTGGGAGTGTCCACGGGCTGGCCTGCCTGCTCAATGATCTGCATGGGCCAAACGTGCAAGTGCATCGGGTGGTCCATCGGGCTCGTGTTCTTCAGCGTCCACTCTTCGACAGCACCGGCCGGAACCGTGGTGTCGACCCGTGCCGGGTCAAACGGTCTGCCGTTGATGGTAAAACTCATCATCCCTGAACCCTGTCCCATGCCGTCGCCCATGCCTGCGCTGCCGCTGCTGTTATTGCCCATGCCCATGGCGAAGACCAGTTCGCGCCGGGCGGTGACCGGCTCAGCGCGAAGGTCCCGGGGCGCCGGCTGCTCGGGGACCGGCGCGAGGGCGGCGCCGGGTGCGCCGGCGACGGTGAAGGTCGCCAGGGCGGTACCGTCGGGACTGGCCGGAGACCGCGTGGTCCCGTTGCCGCCCATCATGGACCCCATGCTGCCCCTGTTCACGGGCAGGGCGCGCAGCACGGACGTCCCCACCTCGGCGGTAACCAGCAGGTCCGCCCTGTTGCCGGGAGCCAGCAGCACCTCCTCGACGTCACGTGGGGTCCGGTGGCGGCCGGAGTCCAGGCCCAGCAGCTGCAGCTGCTGGCTGTCCAGTCGAAGCCTCAGATACCGCCCGGTGCAGGCATTGATGATCCTCCACCGTTCACGCTCGCCCGGCCGGGCGGCCAGGCGAGGATTCAGCTGCCCGTTGACCAGCACGAGCTCACCTTCCCGGCCCATCATTTTCTCCATCGCCGACACCGCGGTTATGCTTCCGTCTGCGTTCAGGGAAATGTCGGAAATCACCAGGACCCGTTCCCGGCTGGCAGGGATGGGCCGGGGATCCTGGACGACGATGGCTCCGTACAGCCCGCCGAAAATCTGGTCGGCGACCATACCGTGACGATGCGGGTGGTACCAGAACACGCCCGGCGGGTGGTTCGCCGGCAGCCGGTACTCATAATCAAAGGATGTTCCCGGTTCAATGGAAAGCAGCGCATTGTCGCTGTTGCCCTGCGGGGAAACGTGCAGCCCGTGGACGTGCAGATTCGTCACCTCCTCCAACCGGTTCTCCAGCGTCACGTTCAACCGGTCTCCGGCCTGAAGGAACAAGGTGGGTCCGGGAAGGGACCCGTTATAGGACAGCGCCGTGGCATCCCTGCCGGCGATCCTTACCCGTCCCGGGGCCGCTGAAAGCTTCAGCTGAAGCAGGCCACCGGCGCTGTGCAGGGCCTGGGGTTCGTTCAGGTCCTGCCCGCCGGCAGCCTGGAACCCGGCGCCCGGACCCCACAGCAATCCTGCCGCGCCCGCCGCGGCGGCCGCCGCCCCGGCGCCTCCCAGGAGCAGGGCACTGCGGCGGCTGAGAGGTTGCATCATGTACCGTCCCCAAGGACTTCCAGCCTTTCACGGTATTCCTCCGTGGTTATGTCGCCCCTGGCGTAGCGTTCATCCAGGATCCGCCGGGCAGTACTCACATCCGCAGGTCCGGGCCCGCCCGGGCCGGAGCCCTCGCCCCGGTTAGTCCTGCCGCCGGAGAAAGCCCGTACGGCAAGGATGCCCAGCAGGACGATACCGATAATCAGCAGCAGCCAGAACAGCCACGCCCATCCCATCATCGAACCATATCCGTCCATCATTTTCGCTCTCCGTTTCCTGCGGCATCGGCCGCTGTCCTGCCGGCTGCACTCCGCACCGGGGCCCGATCAGGGTCCAGCGCCGGCCGGCAGCGTCAAGGGCTCAGCGGATGTACGCCCAGCCGTCCCATTGACGTTGTGCACGTGCCCGACGGCGGCGGGAACCGTTCCGACCCGGCGCCAGGTCGGCTGCTTCCAGTCCGGCCGAGCGCATGCTGTTTTCGCGGGCCAGGATCCTGACGTCGTCCCGGAGCAGGCCTGGGAGGGACCCGGCGAGGTCTGTCCCCGGGCCGGGGCTGCCACCGCGGCCACCCTGGACGATCACTTCCAGCCGGACGCCCGCACCAAGTGCCCCGACTGCGTTGGCAGCGCTGTGCGGCACAGCCGGCAGATCAGAGGACGGGCCTGTGTGCAGGACTAGTCCGGGCATCGGGTTTCCTGACCCGCTCACGATGCGGAGCCGTCACCATCGGCGATCCCGGCCAAGGCGGCACGCAGGCGGGTGCCGGCGTCGTCGGCGATCTCCTGGACGGCCGGGGTGCCGCTGAGCTGGACCATGGTCTGGGGGTCGATGGCCTGGATGGTGGTGACAAGGGCGTCCTTGCCGCGACGGACAACGACATTGCATGGCAGCAGCGTGCCGAGCTCCGGTTCGGCCGCGAGGGCGCGGCTGGCGAGGGCGGGGTTGCAGGCGCCGAGGATCACATAGTCGCCCACGGCGCCGGTTCCGAGTTTGGCCTCGAAGGTGGCGCGGACGTTGATTTCCGTGAGAATTCCGAAGCCCTGTTCATTGAGGGCGTCGCGGGTGCGCTGTACTGCTTCGGCATAGGAGAGCGGGACGGTGACGGTATGCGTATAGCTCATGCGGGACTCCTTGTACTCGGTTACGGGTGCTCGGCCGCGGGATTGGGCGTAACTTGGTCTAGGCGAGGGAGAGGAAGAGTTTCTCCAGGTCCTTCTTATTCATGCTCATGTCTTCCCGGACGATGCACTGCTCCAGGCCGCTGGCGATGATAGCGAAGCCGGCCCGGTCCAGGGCCTTGGAGACGGCGGCGAGCTGGGTGACGATGTCCTTGCAGTCCCGGCCCTCCTCCAGCATGCGGGTCACGGCTGCCAGCTGGCCCTGCGCGCGCTTGAGCCGGTTGACCACGGGGGTCAGTTCTGTTGAATCCAGTTGCATGCTGAGCTCCAAATAATGGGGTTTATGCATGCAATCATATACCCCCAGGGGTGTGTTGACTACCCCCAGGGGTATCTGAAATACTCGGTGGGGTATTCGTCTGCACCAACGTTTCGTCTGAGAGGACATCCATGAATTCCCCTTCCACATCAGTTTCCGCCGTCACGTCCCTGGCGCCGGAGACCCTGCGCAGCTGGGTGAACGAGCACCAGGACCTTCTCGTGATCGATGTGCGTTCCGCGGCCGAATTTGATTCCCTGCACATCCGTGGCTCCTACAACGTTCCCCTGCCGCTCCTCTCGGGGCACACCGAGGAGCTGGCCGCCCGGCTGGGCAGCCGCGTGGTCCTGGTCTGCCACTCCGGCGCACGGGCCGAGCGGGCACGCCAGCGCCTCGGCACAGCCGGCATCGACACCGCGTACGTTCTCACTGGCGGGGTTCCCGGCTTCGCGGCCGCCGGCGGGGACGTTGTCCGGGGCAAGAGCCGGTGGGATCTCGAGCGCCAGGTCCGCCTCGCCGCAGGTTCCCTCGTGATGCTGGGGCTGGCCGGAGGCAAATTCGTTTCCCCCAAGATCCGGATGCTCGCCGGCGCGATCGGCACGGGCCTGACCCTCTCGGCCGCAACCAATACCTGCGCGATGGGCCAGGCGATCTCTGCGATGCCGTGGAATAAAGCTGCCAAGGAACCCACCCGCGAAACCGCCATCCTGCAGCTGCCGGCGGTCACAGCCAGGCAGACCCCGGCAGCATGATTCCGGCCCTGGCGCTGGGCCTCTTCGTCGGGATCGTGCTCGGCGTCGTGGGGGGCGGAGGGTCAATCATCGCCGTCCCCGCCCTGGTCTATGGCCTCGGCATGAGCCCCGCCGAGGCCATCCCCACGTCCCTGCTGGTGGTCGGCGTCTCGTCGCTGGCGGCCCTGATCCCGCGGCTCCGCGAGGGCGTTAACTGGCCCGTGGTCCTGCTCGTCGGGGCGGCCGGCATCCCTGCAGCATGGGGCGGTGCTGCGGTAGGCCGGCTCCTGGATCCGGACATCCTGATGCTCGCCTTCGCGGCCATCATGGTCTTCGCCGGGATCCGGATGCTGGCCCGCACCACCGAAACCGAAGGCTCCTGCAGCACCGGGCACAACCGTGCCTTCCGCACCTGCGCCCCCAAAGCCGTGGGAACCGGACTCCTGGTGGGCTTCCTCACCGGACTCCTGGGCGTCGGCGGCGGATTCCTGATCACCCCGGCCCTCACACTCTTCCTGGGACTGCGCACGAAACAGGCCATCGGATCATCCCTGGCCATTATCGTAATCAACTCCGCCGCAGGCTTCGGAGCCCACGCCGCCGGCTTCACCATCGAATGGCCCACCGTCCTTGCCTTCGCGGTCCCTGCGCTCCTCGGCTCGCTCGGTGCCGCCCGCCTCGCCCGGCGCCTCACAGACAAGCACATCCGCATCTCGTTCGCGGTCCTGATTTTCGCCGTCGCGGCCTGGGTCACGGCCAGTACCGTCACCGCCTGACAGATCATCCGCACAGACATCCCGCACAAACCAAGGAGAACACCCATGGACCTGATCAGTTCCCTCAGAAAGGCCTTCAGCAAGCCCTACAACACGATCACCGTGGCCGAAGCAAAGGACCTGTTGGCCTCCGGAGCCACCCTGATCGATGTACGTTCTGCCCAGGAATGGCGGTCCGGGCGCGCACCGCAGGCCAAACACGTCCCCCTGGACCGGCTGCAGACCAGCACCGCCGGCATCCAGAAGGCGCGTCCCGTCATTGCCATGTGCCAGTCCGGGGTCCGCTCGGCCTCTGCGGCCCGGATCCTCGCCGCCCAGGGCTACGAGTCCTACTCCCTCCGCGGCGGCATGGGCGCCTGGGGCCAGGCCGGCGAACCCGTCCGCTAACAACACCCAGAACTTTCTAAGGAGAACCCCGTGGCTGAAATCACCGTCACCGAAACGGACCAGCGCCGCAACCAGGCCCGGATCCTCGATGTCCGCGAGGACTTCGAGGTCGCCGAAGGCATGATCCCCGGCGCCCTGCATATCCCGATGGGACAGCTGCAGACACGCCTGTCCGAGCTGGACCCGGCCGTGCCCGTCATCGCAGTGTGCCGCAGCGGCAACCGCAGCGCCCAGGTTGCCGATGCCCTCAACGGCGCCGGCTACACCGCGGACACCATGGCCGGCGGCATGATCGCCTGGACCCGCGCAGGACTCCCCACCACCTGACCTTCCTGCCGGAGGGCCTGCACCACTGACCGCTTTTATACGCACCCGGAAGGACACGAACCTGATGGCAACCATCGACATCACCCAACAGACCCTCGCTGAGACTTTGGAGAACAACGACGTCGTCTTCGTTGACTTCTGGGCAGGCTGGTGCAGCCCGTGCCGCATGTTCGCCCCCACCTACCAGGCGGCGTCCGAAAACCACCCGGACATCACCTTCGCCAAAGTGGACACCGAGGCCGAAGAGGCCCTCGCCGCGGCGGCCGGCATCACCTCAATTCCCACCCTGACGGCCTTCCGGAACAAGACCCTGGTCTTTTCCCAGCCTGGCGCCCTTAATGCCGCCGGCCTGGAGCAGGTCATCCAGGGTGTAAAGAACCTGGACATGGACAAAATCCGCGCCGAAGCCTCACAGCAGCCGACCTGAAACCGACCTCGAAAGCGGAATCAATGCGCACCATAACGGCCGATGACCTCGCCGCCATCTATCCCCGTGCCGTGAGGAATACGCCACCGCCCACGTCCCCGGGAGCCGGAACATCCCGCTGGTTGAACTGTCTGTCCGTCTCAACGACCTCCCCGCCATAACCCTGCATCTCCTCTGCAGCTCCGGCAAGCGCAGCAGCCAGGCCACCACGATTCTCTCGGGACGCGGTTACGGCGCAGTGAACGTCGCCACGGCGGAATCACCGAGTGGTACCGCAACGGCCACCCTGTTACCTACGCACCCCTGCCGACGGAGCACCTCCGGCCCGGACGCCGGCGCTTACCTGCGTCACTTCTGACCCGGCTCCTCACTCACCGCAGGGGCGTCACCTGAACCCAGGCAGCACGGCCCGCACCCGCTTGCGATATACCCCCTGGGGTATTAGTATTATTTTCAGAACGACGGGGACGGGTTCCCCTCCACACCAGTTCACGAAGGAGAGCACCAGATGCTTATTGAGCGTATTTACGACGAAGACCTCGCCCAGGCCAGCTACCTGATCGGCTGCCAGGCGAACGGAACCGCGGTGGTGGTTGACGGCCGCCGCGACATCGCTGTCTACCAGGATCTCGCCGAGAAGAACGGCATGAAGATCGTGGCCGTCACCGAGACCCACATCCACGCTGACTACCTCTCCGGCACCCGCGAGCTCGCTGCCGCGACCGGAGCTAAGATCTATGTCTCCGGCGAAGGCGGGCCCGACTGGCAGTACGAATTCGACGGCGAACGTCTCTACGACGGCGACACGATCACCATCGGCAATATCAGCATCCGGGCCCTGCACACCCCCGGACACACTCCCGAGCACCTGTCCTTCCTGGTGACCGACGGCGCGTTCAGCGACCGGCCCGGTTACCTGCTCTCCGGTGATTTCGTCTTCTCCGGCGACCTGGGACGTCCGGACCTGCTGGACGAAGCAGCCGGCGGCCTCGACACCCGCTTCGAGGGCGCCAAGCAGCTCTTCGCGAGCCTGCGCGATAAGTTCCTCACCCTGCCCGACTACGTCCAGGTCCACCCGGCCCACGGCGCAGGCAGCGCCTGCGGCAAGGCCCTGGGCGCCATCCCCTCCTCCACTGTCGGCTACGAGCGGCTGTACGCGTGGTGGGGTCCCTACCTGGCTGCCAACGACGAGCAGGGTTTCATCGACGAGCTCCTCGACGGCCAGCCCGATGCCCACGCCTACTTCGGGCGGATGAAGCGCGAAAACCGGGTTGGTCCGACGATCATGGGCGAACGCGCCCCGCTGCAGGAGCTGGACCCCACCGCCGTCACCAAGGACCTCGCCGAGGACAAAGTGACCTTCGTTGACACGCGTCCCAACACCGAAGTCCACGGGGGCACGGTCACCGGTTCCGTGAACATCCCCGTGGGCAAGTCCGTGGCCAGCTACGGGGCCTGGGTTGTGAACCCCGAATCCGACAAGAACCCGCTGGTTCTGCTCGCCTCCGGTCAGGAACAGGCCCAAAAAATGTGGGACCACCTGGTCCGGGTCGGTATCGACAACGTCGCCGGGTACGTCACCGGCTTCGAGGGCTTGCCCACGTTCACCCCGAGCGTGATCCAGCCGGCGGAACTGGCCGGCTTTGACGCTGCAATGGTGCTCGATGTCCGCAACCGCTCTGAGCACACCGCCGGACACATCCCGGGATCACACCAGCTCAGCGGCGGCCGCGTCATGTGGCACCTCGACGAGCTCCCGGCCGAAGGCCCCATCGTGACCTACTGCCAAAGCGGCGTCCGGAGCTCCGTGGCAGCCAGCGCCCTGCGCCGCGCCGGCTACGACGTCGTGGAACTCGACGGCAGCTACGCCGCCTGGGACACCTTCCAGCGCTCTATGGCCTCCGCCGGCTGACCCGGCAGCGCCGAAAACAGTTCCACCCATAATCGGCGGCGGCCCGGAAAACCGGACCGCCGCCGATAGCAGTCCCTCCACAACGGAGCGCAATGATCTCAGGCAACACCCCCTCCCGCCACCAGCACAGGACAACAGACAGCTTCAGACTGGGTCTGCGGCAGAACCTGGCCCAGTTCATGCTCCTCGTCGCCGCCAACGCCCTCGTCGGCGGAACCCTCGGCCAGGAACGCACCGTGCTGCCGCTGCTCGCCGGGCAGGTCTTCCACCTTGATCAGTACACGTCCGCGCTGACCTACATCCTAGCGTTCGGGCTGGCCAAAGCCGCCACCAACTACTTCGCCGGCACCCTCTCGGACCGCTACGGCCGCAAGCCCGTCCTCGTGGCCGGCTGGCTGATCGCGCTGCCCGTTCCCCTGATGCTGATCTTCGGCCCGTCCTGGAGCTGGATTGTCGCCGCCAACGTTGTCCTTGGCGTCAGCCAGGGCCTGACCTGGTCCACCACCGTCATGATGAAGATGGACCTAGTGGGCCCCGAACGCCGGGGACTGGCGATGGGCCTCAACGAGGCCGCCGGGTATCTCGGGGTCGCCGGCACCGCCTTGACCACCGGCTACATCGCCTCAACCTACGGGCTGCGCCCCGGCCCCTTCCTCCTCGGCGCAGCCTTCATCGCCGTCGGCCTCGGACTCTCCATCCTGACCATCCGCGAAACGCACCAGCATGCCAAAACCGAAGCAGCCACACACAGAGCCGCTCACGCCGGAACCCACGCGGGGCTGAGCAACAGGCAAATCTTCACCCTGACCAGCTTCCGCGACAAATCGTTATCCTCGGTCAGCCAAGCCGGGATGGTGAACAACCTCAACGACGGCCTGGTCTGGGGACTGTTCCCCGTCCTCTTCGCCGCCGCAGGGCTGAGCATCGAACGCATCGGCATCCTCGCCGCCGTCTACCCGGCAGTCTGGGGAGCAGGGCAACTCGTCACCGGTGCCCTGTCCGACAGATACGGGCGCAAACCGCTGATCGCCGGAGGCATGCTCGTCCAGGCCGCAGCCCTGGCCATAGTTGCTATCGGAAACGGCTTCGGAACCTGGCTCGCCGCGGCCATCCTTCTCGGGGCCGGCACCGCCATGGTCTACCCCACCCTGCTGGCCGCCATCGGCGACGTCGCCCACCCCGCATGGCGCGCACGCTCCGTCGGCATCTACAGGCTCTGGCGCGACGGCGGATTCGCCATCGGCGCCCTGCTCTCCGGACTCCTCGCCGACGCCTACGGCGTCCCCGCGGCCATCGCCGTCGTCGGCGCCCTCACGGCAGCATCCGGCATCATCGTCGCCGTCCGGATGCGTGGCAGGGACCACAAACCCGCCATCTAAGGAAGCAGCGCCGCGCGAATTCAGGCAGAGGTTACAACATCCACGGGATCCATCGAGCCTGGCCAGGGAGGGGCGCGTTGCAGATTCTCCCGCCGGAATCCTCCCAATGATGCCTGCAGTAAGCCGGGGACACCCGCCCCGGCAACACGGATCAACGTGTACCGATCAAGCATCCGCTGCCTTTGCGATTACGATCAAGAAGGGCGTGATGGCCCTCTTCTCCTTAATAAGGGACAGATTCCCATGCAACCTTCAGTACTGCCCGGCTTCTTTATTCCGTCGCCGACGCTCAGCGCCGTCCAAGTCGGGCCGCTGACGATACGTTTCTATGCCCTCTGCATCCTGGCAGGCATCGTCATAGGCGCCTGGCTGACAGCCCGCCGCTTCCGGGCTCGGGGCGGCACGACGGCGCAGGCCATGGACATCATCATGTGGGCGGTTCCATTCGGCATCGTCGGCGGCAGGCTTTATCACGTCATCACAGACAACCAGCTGTACTTCGGGCCCGACAAAGACCCGTGGGGCGCTTTCCGGATCTGGGAGGGTGGTCTCGGGATCTGGGGCGCCGTCGCCCTCGGTCTGGCCGGCGCCGCTATTGGGGCACGGCGCACCGGCGTGCGCCTGGCAACATTCGCCGACGCCGCCGCACCCGGCCTGCTCCTGGCCCAGGCGATGGGCCGCTGGGGCAACTGGTTCAACAACGAACTCTACGGCGAGCCGACAAACCTGCCCTGGAAACTCCAGATCCACAACATGAACCCGGCCACCGGCCAGGCCGTAGTCACCGCCGACGGAACACCGGAAATCCTCGGATACTACCAGCCGACGTTCCTCTACGAGTCACTGTGGTGCCTGGCCGCCGCAGCGCTGCTGGTGTTCCTGGACCGCAGGTACAAGCTCGGGGCCGGCTCCGTATTCGCCCTCTACGTCGTCCTGTACACCGCCGGCCGTTTTGTCTTCGAACTGATGCGCTCCGACTACGCCAACACCATTCTGGGTCTGCGCGTGAACACCTGGGTTTCCGCTCTGCTCTTTCTTGCCGCCCTCGCTGTCTTCCTGGTCCTCAGATCCCGTCCGCGGTCCGGATCAACGGCTCAAAGCGCCGGTTCCGTTGATGGCTTCGATACTCGCGCAAACGGGCACGATCCTGGGAAGCACGACGAAACGGACGGCAAAGGGAATCGCCACCACGTGCCGTGAGGACCACATGGTGCCGCTGATGGCGGTCCTGCCTTCACCTTGGTCGCCCGGCGCTAAGTCGCCCGGCGGGTTGGATCCGCGCAGGCTGCGATGGTGCGCCCGAGGGGTCTTAGACCATCGAGTCGAGCAGGGCTGCGCAGGCGTTTTCGCAGCGGTGGCAGGCTTCCGCGCAGATCCTGCAGTGCTCGTGCATCCCGGCATGGCGTTCGCATTCCTCGGCACAGACGGCGCAGGCGGTCCGGCAGGCCTGAAGCGCCTCCCGGGTCAGGTCGGTGTTGGTGCCGGTCAGCCGGGTGAGGACGTTGCCGGTGGCGGCGCAGATGTCGGCGCAGTCCAGATCGGTGCGGATGCATACCGCGAGGTCGGCGACCATGTCTTCACCCAGACACGCATCGGCGCAGGCCGTACAGGTCTGGGCACACTCGAAGCAGGCAGCGATACATTCGGCCAGCTTCTCCTTGTCCAGGCTGCCCGTCCCCTTCGGATGCGCGCCGATCATTGCACTGATGTGGTGGGTCATGATCCTGCTCCTGTCATCGGTGACGGGGGGCCGGCTGTTACCGGCCCTCCGGCCCTACCCTAGACCGGTGGAGGCCACGTGTCTGCCCCTCCGTGGCCTCCGCCCGTCCCCGATGTCAGGAGTCAGGATGCGTTGGCGGACCTGAAGGTGGCCCCGCCGTCAGTGGAGACGAGGACTCCCTCGGCGGTGGCTGCCCAGACCGAGAGCTTTCCATCGGCGCCCTTGGCGGCGGCTATGGCCTGCACCTGGCCGTCGATCCGTCCTTTCCGTGTCCACGTCGCGCCGGCGTCGGAGGAATAGTGCACGGTGCCATCCGGTTCAACGCCCACGGCTTCGGTGGGGCGGGGAAACGTGGCGAACTGGATGACCGGGGCCTGCTTCTGCAGGGTCCAGGTGTTGCCGCCGTCGGTCGAGCGCTGCACTCCTTCCTGGGTGGTGGCCAGCACGGTGTCGCTGTCGGGGTGCCCGGCCAGGGCGGCGGGGGCGAAACCGGCGGCGACTGTTTTCCAGGTCTTCCCGTCGGGGCTGGTTCGCAGTTCCGCATCGGAGGCGATGATTCCGGACCTGGTTGTGGTGAGGGCGTGGAAGTCCGATTCGCCCTGCCGGGAGAGCGGTTCCCAGGTCTTGCCGCCGTCGCTGGATTTCATCAGCCCGAGAGGCTCGGGCAGGTCTGATCCCGGGCCGGGGTGGCCGGAGGCGTAGAAGGTGCCTTGGTCCTTGCCGGGGGTGAAGCCCATCAGGTCGTTGGTGGCGCCGATCTTCGTGGCCGGTTCCTTGGTGACGTCGAACAGGCCGTCGTGGGTGGCCATCAGCACCTGGCTGGTGTCGCCGCTGATGGTCAGGCCGTGGATGTGGGTGCCGGGCAGCCCGCTTGTTGCCGTCGGGGGTGCCTCGGTCGAGGGGGCGTTGGGCGGGGTGCAGGCGGCCAGGGCCAGGACGAGGGCACCGGCCGTCAGGGCTGCGGTGAATGAACGGTTGGGGATTGGGAAGGGCATGGAAACTCCAGATGTCGGGAGGAGATGGGGCAGGCACCGCGGCCCCGGAGGGCCACGGTGCCCGGATGCTGATCAGCGGGAGTCAGAGACCTACCAGCAGTTGCCGCATTTCCTGGATCTCGGCTTCCTGCGCTGTGACGATGTCCTTGCTGAGCTTGACCGCGTCGGCGTTCTTGCCGTCGGTGGTTTCGGTCTTGGCCATCATGATGGCCCCTTCGTGGTGGGCGATCATTTGGGTGAGGAAGAGTTTGGCGGCCTCGGTGCCCTGTGCGGCCTCGAGTTTGGTCATGTCCTCCTGGCCCATCATCCCGGACATGCTGTGCGCGGAAGGCATGTTGGTGGGCATCGCGGTGGGCTGTCCCCAGCTTTGAAGCCAGCCGGTCATCTTCTCGATTTCCGGTCCCTGCGCGTCCTTGATCTTGGTGGCCAGCTCCGTCACGGCGGCGGGAATGCCTTCTTTTTTGAGCATGGTTTCGCTCATCGTCACGGCCTGCGTGTGGTGCGGGATCATCATCTGCGCGAACATGGTGTCCGCGTCATTGAACTCAGCGGAGGCGGTCGAGGTTGCCGATGCTGAACCCGAGGGCATTGCCGAGCCGCCGTGGTTCATGCCGGGCGTGCTGCTGGTCGCCGGGCTTCCGGTTTCAGTGCCGGCGGCGCAGCCGGCGAGGGCGATTGCTGCTGCGATCGCGGCAGCGGAAATGGTCAGGGTCTTTTTCATCTTCATCATGGAAATCAGCGTCCTCAAAAGTATCAGCGGCGCGTGGCGCCCTTGGGATTGCACGCAGTGACGGTCCCCTGAGCGGGGGCGGCCTGTTTTATGCGTGCCGATGTAGCTCGAAGCCGCGCCGGTAAGGACACGGCGCGTCGTGCCGGTTTACGTCCGGCTGATACAGAGGTCACCGGGAGAGGGGCTGCCCGGTGAGTAGGAATAGTTCGTGCTGGCTGCAGCCGCCGCACCGAAGTCCGTTAAGGCATAGGGTGCTGTTCCCGGCGCCGGGGCTGAAAGCGAGGTGCTTCCGGGGGACAACACGCAGGCATTGCCGCCTGCGGACATCTCCGGGCAGGACCCGTCAGGGCCGCAGGAAGAAGACCAGCCAGCTGCCGCGGTGCCAACTGCCGCGCCGTCCGTGGATTCGCCCGGTGCATCGGAGTGCCCGGTCGGCATACTCTGCAGTTCCAGCGACGGCCCGGCGGCTGCTGCCGGCATGCTGTTCGCTGCGCTCATTTGGTGTGCGCCGGTGATGATGTGCATGCCGAAGATACCAGCAATGATGGCCAAGGCCGCGGTCAGGAAGCCTGCACGAAGGAAGAACGCGCTGAAGGGTCCACGAGATGGTGAGCTCACAACATTTCCCTCCCTTCCGTGCAGGTTGTTCAGAGCCTTAAGCCTACCGGCAGGGGTTATCCCTGCCGGATCAGAGCCTCTTGTTCAACGTGGCTGGGAGGGATTGAGTTTCAGCCTCCGCAGCAGCTGGGCGTTCAGAGCCACCACAATCGTGGACACGGACATCAGCACCGCCCCTGCTGCCGGGGACAGCACGACCCCGGCGAAGGCCAAGGGCACCGGCCGCCAAAGGAACCGCGAGGACGTTGTAGACGGTGGCCCAGATGAGGTTTTGCCACATCTCGGCGTAGCTGGCCCGGGACAGGTCCACCATCGACACCACAGCCCGGTGATCGTTCCCGTCGGCGCGGGATCTGGACCATCCAGGCCAGCGTCTTCCCCGAGAACGAAGCAAGCCTCAAGCTCCATCTCGCCCACGGCTACGTCATCGTCGGCCGCCGGCAACGCATCGCCAAGATGGGCCACGGACCCCTCAGCGGCACATGGCGTGACACCCTCCTGATCGAACGCCGCTCCCCCAACGCCTGATAGCGTACGTGCCTTACGTGACTCGCTTCCCGGCTCTGCGCTGACCAGCCAATACGCTGGGAAAGGGTAGATAATCCGCCTGACCTCTACTTCGGCGCTGCGCACGTTCGAGCTGCGCCGCGACCCACTGTCAGAACAGTGGCTGCTGGAGAGCATCACGGACTCTGGCGCGGCCGCCGCCTGACACATAAAAGCTGGGCCTCCGCGGGGGGCTAATCAGTCGGCAGGTTGAGATACCCCCAAAGGTCCTCCGAGACGTCGAAAAGTCGCGCTCCAATCTCGTCAAGCTCTTGCTCTCTCAGCGAAGTGGAAAACCAGCCAGGAGCCTCCCCTGCCGGTCCAGATCCCTTTTTCCGCCGATGGAAGAATGTTGTTTTGCCTTCAAACATGAGTTCTCCCACCCGCCCGTGCAGGATCTTGTTGCGTTGCTCTAGGGCTGCTTTTGCTTCCGTGAGCATAACCAGGACTTCCGCCTTGTCCTCGTCGCTGACCGTCTTTGAGTCAGTCAACAATTTCCTTGCAAGCAGGATGATCGATGACGCACTCATATTGGCAGTAACCGCGTAGCCAACTTCGGATTTGCCGCTGTTGATCAATCGCACGCACAAGCTCTCAAGGTTCTCTTCCACGGTTGCGGCCCAGATAGCGATGCGACCAATAGCGGCTTCACCTTCAGAGGTCGTGCCAACGTATGCGCGGTGCCCCTGCACTTCCGTGTCCTCTTCCATTCTTGTCAGCCTATTCCGCCCTGCAGCGTGCGCGCATGACTGAGGACGTGCCGCCTTCAGGCGGGTTAGCGATCCGTGCGGATCACTATGAGGTTTTGGCCCTCTTCCAAAAGCGCGTAGAGGTTTTCCCGCGCTTCTTCATAGCTATCGCCTTCGGCCTCGATGTGGTTGTAGCTGCCGTCCGGGTTGGTGACGGTGCCGGTGAGTATCACCGCAGGAGCCTATTTCGCTGCATGCTCGGCCGGCTCAATAAGCTCCGGCCCGTTGTTGCGGACACTGTTGACCCGGGAGCTGACAATCCGAGGTGTCAGCGTCGGTTCCGGCAGGGAGTTCAGTAAGTGCTGGATGTCATTCTTGTCGGTCAGGTCCGGGTCGAGCCATTCCGCGAAGCGGTCCCGCGGGATGATGACCGGGGAACGGTCATGCACGTGCCCCAAGGAGTCCTGGGTCGTCGTAGTGAGCACTGTGCAACTGAGCAGCCACCTTTCCGGATCATCCTCAGGCAGAGTTGGGTCAGCCCACCATTCATAAAGACCGGCGAAGCCCAACAAGGACTCCTTCTCCGAGTACAGGTAATTCGGGATTTTCTTCCCGTCCTCGGTCTTCTGCCACTCGTAATAACCCTCGGCGGGCACGATTGCACGACGCTTCACAGCCGCCTTCCGGAAGGACGGCTTCTCCAATATGCTCTCGCTGCGGGCATTGATCAGCTTGGAGCCGATCTTGATGTCCTTCGCCCACGACGGAACCAGACCCCAACGGGCAACGAGCAAATGCCGGTCAATCGTCCCCTCATCCAGACGTTCAGCCACGATCGGCACGCTCTGGGTCGGCGCCACGTTCCAACTCGGCGACGGCGGGCTACCCTCAACCTCTTTGGCCTCAAAGTGGCTCAAAAGATCGCCGGTGGCCTTGGCCATAACGTATCTGCCGCACATGTTTGCCATTCTGCCCCACCAGCCCTGGCCAACAGTCATATCGTTGGAAAGTGTTGTTAGGCTTCCGGTGCAATAACTGGAGGTCGTTCCCTCGAGTCACGAAGCCACCCACCGCGGGCGCGCCTAGCCAGCTCCTCAATGAGCACAGCACTTGAAAATTCGGCGAGCCGCACTGCCGGAAGGGCTTCTTCAATGGGCCTACTCGGATCTCCACCGTGAGCTAATCTCTGCAGCTCCAGGCGCTTATCCTCGGGCATTATGCCCTCACGCTCCCAGCGACGCAGACTGGCTACGCTGGTGCCGATAGCGGCCGCTACTTCCTGTTTCCTTAGCCCAGTTTGCTCCACCATGTTCTGAACGTCACTTCCTCCCATGCGCAACAGCCTACCTAGGCAGCTTCCACTCAGTACGCCACAGCAGACTCACGGTAGGCGGAGTCTGCGTCGATTGCGTCCAGCACGATCTTCCGCACTTCAGGCAAGGTGAAGTCGAGGACTCGCAGTTCACCGTCGATCCGAGAAATTGACTCGATGCGGTGGAAGCTCTCGCCATACGCCTCCGCGAATCGCGCCATGCCTCGCAGCTTTGGCAGGGCATCAGGTAGCCACGATCCGTGCGGATCGACGATGTTGGCTCTTACACCGTCAGCGCCGGCGACGAAGAAAAGGAAGTCGGGTCGGAGTGTCCGCCAAGATCCGTGCACGTCCTGGTAGGCGATGCTCATGGAGTCGCGACCGCCGGTGGGGTTTCGGTACCAGGCGAGCAGGTCGCCGCGTTGGATTTCCGTGTCGAGAACCTGGACCTCATCCGGGTTGAGCTTTCCGACTGGGAACATGCCATCGTCGTCCGAGAGCAAGTGGAGCGGGCGTTGATCGAGTATCTGGGTGGCGTCCCCAATGGCCCTGCGAGTCTCTTCCTGACGGTTCTTGGGCAGCGCCATGGAGATCAGTTGAGGGTCCGTGCTCATGGCAGTGATTTCCGCATAAAGGCTTTGACGAGACTCGGACAGCGTCTTGATCGCTACTCGGTGCTTGCCCAGCCACTCGGACGAGAGCGCATCTGCCGCTGCATCGAGTGATGGCCGAGTCTGCGGCAGCGTGGCAAGGCCTGCCACGCGTACATGGGCGTCACGGAGAACGTCCTCATCATCGGCTTCTGCTGCAAGGTGGTCTACGTAGGTGCGCGCGATGTCGGGAGTCACCGTTCGTGTGGCATGACGAAATGCTTCCTGGATGGCTCGGTCATCTGCGGCCTCGGTCCAGGTCTCGTCGGCCCGTAGACCATACCGGGCGTGTCCGCGGACTGTGCCACCGGCCACGGTCCGCACGTCCGACTCGGCTTTCTCGAGCTCGCTCCGATATTGCGCGGAAAGCCCGTTGAGGACGCCGTGTAGGCGTTCATGTGCGATTCTTCCCGCTTCTGCCACCAGGCCGTCTGCCGCAAGCGCGTGCGCGAGAGAGGTCAGGCGTTTCATTGGGTTCGCATGCTTACGCGGCAAGGTTTCAGCAGGAAGCTCAGTGAACAAGGCCCATACTGAATCCGGAACCCGGTTATTTGGTGTCATGAGCTGCGGGTCGATCAACACACGCTGACCGGTTCCAGTCCCGGTTTCGGTGAGGTCGTTACCCATGATCTGTTCAAGCACCCGGCTGGCGGTGGCCTTGTTGAATCGTGGAAGGATGCACTCGACGCTGTTCAAGACGTCGTCACCTTCGACTCGGCGCGCGAGAGGCGTACGGATCATACGGCCCAATAGCTGAGTGATGTGTGTTTCATCCTCGGCTGGGCGGAAGGAAACCATCACCTCTGCACGCGGGCAGTCCCAGCCTGTGCTGATAGCGTCCTTCGCGAGTAACACGCGAATGTATGTGGCATCCTGAACCCGCTCGGGAGAGATATACGGAACGCTATGTGCACCGAAAGTTTGAGGGCTATGTTCCCCAAAGACGTGCGCGAACGCCTCGGAACCGATCTCAGGCCATTCGTTGCGAATAACGTCGATGGCGGAAGCCACCTCCATGGGCGACGGCTTGTTGGGTACTTGCAGAACCAGCAAGGGCGCGATTGGGTCATGGTCGTTCTGCGCAGCGGCGTATGCTGCCCAGGCTGCCGACATCTCCTTCACTTTGCGAACGCCTCGCCGCAGGAGAACGGTATTGAAATCACCCGTCTCCGCAGGAAAGTCGAGGACGATGTCATCTTTCAGGAGCCCTGACTCCTGGATCCTTACCGGGTCCACGGTTATCGTCCGCACGTGCACTCTGTTGTCCTGCACTTCCGCAGCGGTCATGGCGTCCTCGAACCGCTTTACCGTCGCAGAGATACCCCAAACGATAGGAACAGGCGGAACGGAGCTATGACCGTTAATGAGACGCTTCACGATAGTAGGCGTGTCGGATGATGCTCGCCGTCCCATGCCTCGGTGCGCCTCGTCAAGCACCATGTACAAGGTAGTGCTTTCATCCTCGATGGTGTGCCGCAGCGTGTCCCAGAATGTGAAAGGCACGGTATCCGGGTTCGACTCCATGCCGGGCAAGGCATCAGCAGCATCGTGGCCCCTAACCAGCAGGCTGTTCCGCGACAGCTTCGAGGTATTGAGGAAATACACGTGGCCAGGCTGGAGCTTCCGATACCGGAAGGGGTGTTCAACCGTGACGAGGCGATTACGCAGCCGGTCGGATGCTTGCTCCAGACGGTGCCGTGTCTGTTGGTTAAGCGAAGGATCGTCGCTGAACCAAAGGACGATTGCTCCTGGGTCAGCGACCGTTTCAAAATCTTCGCTGCCCCAGAAAAGCGCTTCGATCACTCCCGCAGCCATGACGGTCTTGCCTGCACCAGTGGTGGCCGTAAGAGCCACGGACGTTACTCGCTTACGCGCACCATGGTAGAACTCACGTGCATCAGCAAGCTCCGCAAGAGTGTCTCCCACTGCATCTGCTTGATAGTCCTTGAGTGTGAAGCGCACTAGAAATCACCATTGCTTTCGCAGTTCCGGAGGTAGTCCTCGTAGAGACGAACCGTCTCGATACCTGGGATCTCGTTGGCGATCTGCTGATAGCGGCCCTCGTCGTCAGTCACAATGAACGCAACACGGATGTCTTGTTCCAGCTGCAGCGCGGTAATGAAGTCAGTTGAAAGATCGAGGTCCTTGATGACGCCATACGCCTCGGTAACTGCCCATCCTTTTGAGAGATCGTCTATCCGCTGTCCTCGCGCGCCTGCGCGCAGCCATAACATCGGGGCGATGGCCGCAAAGGCGCGGTCTGTGCTGACTCGCCAAGGAGATTCGTAGGTCAACGTGAAGAAAGCTGCGTTCTCCTCGAATCCATCGGCCATCGGAAACTCGTCGTTGAATTTGTAGTCGCCTTTGATAGGCCGGCCGTCGGGCGTCAGCCCGGTTATAGCGGCTTGGATTCGAGGCTTTGTAATCGCCTCACAGATACCATTTTGCTCCCACTCCGCGTCTCCCGGGCGGAGACCCGACAGTCGTAGGGTGCGCTGCTCGTCAGCCGACACCTCGTTGTTAGTTACTAGGACTGCCTGACGAGAGCCGCCGTCTTGCTTGTTCAAACGCATAACGGCGTGAGCGGTCGTGCCGGACCCAGAGAAAAAGTCCAAGACAACCGCATTCGGCTTGTCGATGAGGAAGAACCGAAGGCTGTCCTCGACGGCGTACAGCGACTTGGGGAACGGGAAATCAGTTCCAGGCAGGAAATCATTGAGGAGGTCAGTTCCGTAAGTGCCGGCGTTATGCGCCTTCAGGTACCAAACCGTCTTTGGAGTTCTACCTCTCGGGTTGTCCGGGTCATTAGACAGCACCAACGCCCCTCGCTCGTCCTTCCCGTCGACCAGGATCTCACCAGACTGGATCCGGTCAATTGTGCCCGTCCTGATGTATGTAATAGGCCACCGACCTTTTCCATCTCTGCGACCGACCCGGATGTAGCCGTTTTCAAGCCGAGATAAGAATTCTGGACGCCCCATCTGCCAGCGTCCCTCAACTCCTTCTTTGCTGATTGGCCATACCGCAACACATCCTTCAGGCGGGGGCGGAGCCTCACTCGGGTGCTGCTCCAGCGGTATAGGGTAACCGGCGCCGATGATCCGCCCGGAAGAATCATCAACGTAGATAGGGAAGAAGCTCTCATTCGATTTCCCCCGAACCCCGGACTTCCCGCCCCTGATGAGCGGGAACCAAATCCTCTCCGCGCCGACTTGAGATTGGCTGTCATCAGATTGAAGAGTCTCCAGTGCAACTGGCGAAGGTTTCGCTTCACCGAAATAGACGAAGTATGCGTACTCATCTACCCGTGACATGGCCATCTTTCGTGCTGAGCCCTGGCTGTTGATGACAATGCTGACCATCTGGATACGCGCTTCCGGAAAGGTTTGCTCAAGGAGTAGTCCCAGCCGCAAGTACTCCTTCTCGTCAATCGTCACGATCAACACCGAATTCTCTGGCTTCAGCAGCTTCTTTGCGAGCTTGAGCCTCCGCTCCATGAAGGCCAACCACTTTGAGTGTCGATAGAGGTCGTCATCCTCGACGTAATCGTTGTTGTACTTCCAGTCACGAGCGCCAGTGTTGTAGGGCGGATCTATATAGATGGCGTCTACGGCTCCTTCGTGAGTGAAAGTCAGCTGTTCAAGTACATGAAAGTTCTCGCCGTTAATGACTGTATGAAATGGCTTGTCCCCACCCCGCTCGACAGTGCCATCAGGGCGCAGACCGGGGTAAATCCAATCACGGAACTCTGAGACCAAAATAAGGTCATCGACCTGTGCGGTCTGAGCTTCATCCGCGGAACTGTCCAGGGGTGATATTTCGGCAGCATCGCCGATGACCCTGTTAACTCGCCACAGTCGTTGGTCCCCACGAGCAGTCGACCCTCGGGGTGGCAGAACCCGGACCTTGCTCCCCTTGCGAATTTTGTGACCGGCCAGCTCTACTGCTTCGGGTGCATGCCGTTCAAAATTGAGTCCAAATGGCAGGCGCTTCTGCAAAGGCTGGATTTCATCTTCCAAGTCCTTGCCTAGCTGCGGGTCAAGCTGCTTGGCAGCGCGCAGAAGGTCCGTGAGCCGCGACATTCCCCATCCTTACTGTGACATGAGTGAGTCCACGTCATGCTCAAATTTGCCTGGCGCGAACCCGACTCCAACCCTACCCGCGCGGCTTGGGTGGTTCAGACCTCACTGGCTGGGCCTAAGGAATATGTCGAAGCGGAGGTTCAAGGCGAAGAAAATCCGCTAAAGCTTGTCGATCCAGGTGTCTTCTTCGCGGTTATCCCAGGCCGATCCCGTGCTTGTTGGCCTGGAACTTCGCAAGCCCTGGATGCGCTGAAGAATCCTGCGAACGTCCACCGCTCGAAGCTCGCGGAGGCTAGATACTTCACGAACGACGACCGCTTCGATCAATGCCTTGCGATCGACCTGTCCTAACACCCCAGCCTTCTCGAAGGCATCACGGATCTCTTGTATTTGCTCTGTCTTGATCGGAAGCGGAGCAATGACATTGGGAGATTTTGTAGGCTCGTCGATCTCAAAAAGAGAGGAAGCTTCGTCGTACACAGGCATCGATACTGCCACGTAGACAGCGCTTGGGCCAGCACCAGGCCGGTCCAGCCGAGCACATCACGCACCTGATTGAGCGATAGGCTCGGACCTGCTTACAGACGAATAGGCTCATTCAATGCGCGCTGATGACTTTTGGATCGACAACCCTTTAGAAGGGTTCCGAACCTTGAACCGAGAAATGATCGAAGCAGTCCTGACCGGCTCCCTGGAGGGAGTAACGGACGTCGACGCAGCGGTCGCCCTGGCTCGCCTCGTCCACGATGAATTCGAGTCATTCGGAACCGGCGGCAATCCCCACGCTGACGAGCGAATGGATGAGGACGACTCCGCCCGGGCATTGCTCGCGCTGCGACAGGTTCTAAGGCGCCTCCGAATCGAGTTCGCCCCGCCTTTCCGGGATTTCCGTACCTTCCGCCAATTTTGGATCAGGGAGGGAGCCGCAAACAGCTACCAAGCCCGCCGTGACATCTTGAACGGCCTCTTCGACAACATCCACGAACGCCTGGTCGAGTTGGAGCTCTCGACGATCGCGTCAACGCTGAGTAACCCAATATCTCCCCGACGAACAACCGGGTGGCCTCGCATCGATGAAGAACTAGCCGAACTACGCCGGCACTTCGGTCAGGCCCGCTCTGAGCAAGACTTTCGCAACGTCGGCAATGACTGTGTCATTGTTCTTGAATGCCTGAGCGCGGCCGTCTACAGCGCGGACAGACACCTCCGTGAGGGCGAAGCCGAACCGCCAGTCAGCAATACAAAGCAACGGCTCGAACGTTGCATCGAGGTGGAACTTGAGGGTGCCGCCAACAGCGAGCTTCGCAAACTGGCTAAAGCCACCATTGAATTTGCCCAAGCGGTCAAACATCGCGGGAGCGGGTCTCGAAGGGATGCCGGCATCGCCGCCGATAGCGTGATCCAGCTGGTCAATATCATGCGACGTATCTCCCCAGATCTCGCCTAGCCAGCTACCAGCCCTACTAGCCGGAACGGTGCCGGCCTAAACTCGACCGACGGATATGGCGCCGTCCAACTAGATATGTGGCAACCGTTGCCAGGATGGGCACCAGTAGAAACGTTAGAAACCCGCTCCCGCCGCTGATGAAACCGCCCACCTTTATATAGCCAGATAGGCCGATCCACCAGCAAAGAAGTGCGATGAAGCCAGTAATAACGACAAGGGCACCCCGAAGGTCCTTGAGTTCAATCAAAATCAAGCGATCTTGCTGCTCCCTCATGCCAACTCCTCTGGTGTCACTCGCTGGCTAACTGACATTCAGGACAGCACGGATCTGCTATTTTGGCGAGGCTCAGTATGCGCAAATGCCCATACAGCCCGGCTCCGCCCGGCCTGTCCCACTAGAAATGGGACCTCCCATTGGGACACTCCCCCGCGGGCTTGGAAGCACTGCGAATTCGTGTACAGCAGGGGTGTCCCATCAGCAACATCGGTGCGCAACTATGAGCGGCGGACCATCCGGGTCGCCTCAGCCGATACGTTGTGAATAAATACGTGCCCGCTCATCATCCTTTGGGTCTTGATAAGCCCACGGGATTCCAGAGAATCAATCAGAGCATCTGTAACCGCTCTTGGCTGACCCTCGAAGGATGTAATGGCCTCCTGGGGGTTGTTAACAATGCCCGCCAGCAGCCGCATCTGCAGTCCTGCGACGTCCATCCCTCGAGCGGACAGGGCTGGCAGCAGCGTCCTGCTCTTGACGTCTGTAATGAACCAATTGCCACCCAACATCTTCTGGCGCTTGATTCTTCTCTCCGCCTCGAAGATATCCACGCTTTCGTTCATCGCACCAGCCGACACATCAGTTCCTACCAGTCGTTCCAAGAGGGACTGATCGCTGATGGTGTTGGCCGAGTCATCCAGGTGAAGGTCGATGATGGCGTTAAAAACGATGTTATCCACCGGGTCGGGAAGCACCCGAGGAAGTTCGGCGGCGGTGGTGTAGGCCGGAGGCGAACCAAGTGGAGGCCTATTGTCGACCTCAAAAATAGAGTGCAGGGCCTTTTCGATTACCTTCTCTAGCCCATCCTTGGGCACCGAGAGGTACAGGGTGTGCTGGAGCGACACCGGGACCTCTACATCGTCGAGAACGATCGGGATGACCTTCGCTTGTCCGGATATCCGGCGCATAACTCCTGCATCCAGTTCATCCCGTACCCAAGGCTTGGCCACACTAGTCGAGGACAGGACGACGATGAAAACTGAAGCTTCCTTGATACCAGACTCAAAGATGCGGTCTACGAGAGATTCACCAGCCTTGATTTCCCACTGGTCCACCCACGCATCCACACCCTTTTCGCGAAGTTTTGTGGCGAAAGGGACAACGAAAGTGGACTTGTCTTCAGTCGCGTGACTAATGAATGCCTTGGGCGCAACGATCATGGTTCAAGGCTATCTGTGGCCACTGACATTCCCTCGGCGCCTGATGCACCGCCGTCCCACTTCCTTAGAACCGGGACATCGATCAAGGGGACACTCCCCTGTGAACTTTGCCGATGATTGGCGGCGTTCTGTGATCGCTTGAATGTCGCATTGGCGGTGCCACGTGACTGTCCTTTCGCTGCGCTCATTAGGATTCGAGTATGTCTCCGAGAACGCCGCTGCCCCAGACCATCCAGATCTACCTCCCCCAGGGTGACCCGGCCGGCATCCGGATGGCCGAGATCACCACGCGTACGGTGAGGGTTTTCGAGGTACCACGACCACTACTGAGGGACTTCCGGGACATGCCAGAATCCAAACAGGTCGCTGTCTACTTCCTGTTCGGATCTTCATCGTCTGGGCTGCCATCTTGCTATATCGGCCAGACCGGCAGCGTTGGTGACAGGCTCAAGCAGCACTCGGACAAGAAGGACTTCTGGGACCGTGCCCTGGTTGCTGTTTCCCTGACGAACGCTTGGACGAACACGCACACTGGCTACATGGAGTGGCAGGCGATCCAGAACGCCGCGCAGGCTGGGCGGTACGAGCTGCACAATGGCAACGAGGCATCAAACCCGCACACTCCTCCGCCACTCGAATCCGACTGCCGGGAGTATCTGGAAACCATTTCCGTTCTCCTAACCACTTTGGGTTACCCGGTCCTGGAGCCGGTCCGCGAAATCAGTCTGGCTGGAACTCTTGGGCGAGGGGACGCTATTGAAACCCTGTTCTTCAGGGAAAGTGGCACCGACGCCCGCGCCAGGCCGACCACGGAAGGTTTGCTCGTCCTTGCCGGCTCTGTCGGTAAAGCAATAGCCCGCCCCTCCCTCTCCGCCTCGTTGGCGCGCCGCCGTGTGGCTCTAGTCGAACAGGGCATTGCCGCGGTCCGCGGCGAGGACTATGTCTTCGTCAAAGACCACCTTTTCAGCAGCCCCAGCACGGCTGGCGCCATCGTCGTCGGCGGCAACATCAACGGACGGATTACCTGGAAGACCGCAGACGGGCGGACCTTCCAGCAACTGGAAGATCAGGCCCTGAGTGCTTAAAGCGGATAATGGACACCCTGTCCTCTCCCATTCACCGACGTTGTCTATTAAGAAAACAACAAGTTTTGAGGCCGTTGGCGGGCAGACAGAAGGCAATGCATGAATGACATCTCGGGTGGCTTGAGCCTCGCAGATCTCTTCCAGGCCACCGGGTTGGCACCGCAGGAGCTGCTGGTCATCCGGCACACACTCAAGCCCGACGGTCTACGAACCCGGGCAGATGCGATGGGACCTAACCTCCTGCCGTACGTGCGAGAACAGGGCATCCAAAACAGTAAGGTCCCGGCAACTCCGCCCCGGTTTTGGTTGAATTTCCTCGCCACAACCGGCCGACGCGCTAGGTTCATCATTGCGCACGAGAACCATGGTGAAGTGCTCGCGGAGCGCACTCAGGATTGCCGCTTCTTTGACCTCCAGCCCAGCCCGGTGTTCGCGGCCCTGGCGGACCGCCTGGTAATCGAGTGGACCAAGGACGCGGTGAACTGGGCCAAAACAGGCGACCAGGCAACCTCCATGACGGTGGTAGAGATATCCGATCCGTCCCACGTGCCGTTCCCAGGATTCGATTCGCTGCTTGTGAGCTTTGAAGAGCTCCAGGCCGTCATCACCGACGATCGATACGGCCAATGGCGGACAGCCCTCAGCTCCGTGCAGGGCATATACCTCATTGCCGACACCAGCACCGGCCGGTTGTATGTGGGCAAGGCCGACGGCGCGGAGCGTTTCCTGGGCCGCTGGAGCGAGTACGCCAGAAATGGCCACGGCGGTAACGTCGCACTCCGGGAGTTGGCTACCGCCGACGCCCGGCACCGGCAGCACTTCCAATTTAGTATCCTGCAGGTCTTCTCCCCGAGCGCTCCGTCCGCGCAAGTGGACGCAGCCGAGGCCCATTTCAAGCGGGCGCTCATGACCCGGCAGTTCGGCATGAACCTGAACTAGGGCAGCCAGGCACAGACGAATGGCAGTATCCCTTCCTTGGTTGTGCGACCGTCCTGTCCGTTGGAACAAGCGAAAGTACGTGCGGGCAATCACAATCGAGCGTTTGAAGCTAGAGTCAGTTCAAACGCGAGGGGGAAGTGGTTGGAAACTGGCAGTGGCCACTCTGGGCTGAGTTTAGCCTCACCTATAGAGGTGTTGAGGAACTACTTTGGGGAACTACCTGGGGAAAGGGTGCTTGCCTCTCTCACCGTTGCCGGGATGGAGGAGCTAGGACAGCTCTTGGTCCAGTCTGCCGAAGCCTCTATCTCCGACCCTGTACCTCCTGGCACCTACTACCCTGGCGGATGGCTAGGAGCAGGCTGGAACGAGCCCATCTTCACGCCAGATCTCCATGTTGCCCTCCTGTACTACCCCCGGCTCCTTGTTCACGATCCCCTCAGCGGCTACTTCTTCGATCGGTTCGATGACCTTCCCAAGATGAAGGAAATCCGGATGGTCAATCACACGAGCCGTTCACACATTGCAGCCATCTACAGTGGGCCTGACGTATTCGCCCGGCATGCGGTCTATCTCACGGATAAGAGCGACCCGACCCAAGCCCTTGACAGGTTCACTCGACTCATTAGAACCGTAGTTTCATTCGCCCCACTCATTGACAGAGGGATTTTGATACTCCGGCCACAGTGGCCAACCATCCTGAATCGGCGGGAAGCGCTAATGTCTTCCGTCCGCCACGATGTGCGCTCCCCCGAGATGCAGGCCGCGGCTGAGAGTGACCCTGCAGGCGTAAGCCGTTGGGACAACATCCGCGGAGGGAAGGTGACTGCAGGTACAGGTGTCCCTCATCCTGCGGACGCTCCATGGCAAAATCAGGATGAGTTCTTCTACCTCGCCAAAACACTTGCAGTCGCAGACCATGCCGGGGCCACATACGTTCCACCTACAGACGCGGACTTTGAAATGGTGCGAGCAAAGGCGGCAACCGGCGCCTCAAGAATCAAGGGTATCGAGCAACAACCAACAAAACTTCTGGAAGAAGTCGCCCGACTCGTCGTTCCACAACTCAAGATCGATCCGAAGACCACCATACGAATCCGCCAAGACGACGAAAGTTTCGATTCATGGAGACGCGAACTTTCCCTTTTGGCCCGCGACAGCAAAAATGACGACGCCGAAGCACTGGCCGGACGCATCGATGACGTACTGATCCCGCGTATTCGGGACATCAATCGCAGCCTGAAGAGAAGTCGACCACTTCAAGACAACCTAATTCCTGACGGTGCGGCGATTGCGATTTCTGCTGGCATTGGCTTCGTGGCGTCCGGGCCGGCAGCGGCTGCGGCAGCCCCCGGGGTCATCGGCTGGCTGTTCAAGGCGTACCAACGCCCAAACCTCAGCGGCTCCGACACGGTGCTCGCACGCCTGATCCAAAAATAGATTCTTTCAGTGTCCGGTTCCCCCGTTCCGGGCCGGCTTTGGGATGTCGGAGTGGAAGCTAGGGATGCACTCTGAGCGACCGATATTAGTGCGCGCTTCCTATGTATCCTCAAAGATCCATTCAGACCATTCCAAGTGCGCCGGAAGACAGCTTCCGTAATCTGGGTGTCCCAGAAGCTATTCCGAAACCACAGGAACGCTACGCGGCTGCAGCTGCGAATTCTGGGACGTCAGTCCGGCTAAGGGCCCGAGTCAGCGATGAAACGCTGACGCTGAGAATCTGGGCTATCTCCTTCAAGGTTTTCCCCTGGCTGCGCAGCTGCCGGGCAGCCTCTGTCTTGGACGGAGTCATCGTTCGAGGACGGCCGCCGAGCCGCCCGCGAGCTTTCGCCGCCGCCAAGCCAGCTTTCGTCCGTTCAGACAACCGGGACCGTTCGTACTCTGCAAGGGAAGCGAACATGTCAAAGATCAGCTTGCCGTGTGCGCTGGTCGTATCAAGCCACGGTTCTGCCAGGGACCGGAACCCTATCCCCCGCTGTCCCAGCACCGTCACAATGTCAGCCAGGTCTGCAGTGCTGCGGCCGAGCCTAGTCAGATCAGCAACCGTCAGAACATTGCCTGGCTGCAGGTAGTCCAGGCATTCCTTCCATCGCGCCCTCGCCTGGGTAGCGCCGGAGGCGTACTCCTGAAATACGCGCATGGCCCCTGCAGCGACGAGCGCGTCAACCTGGGAATCCAGAGATTGCCCCCGGGTACTGACCCTCGCGTAACCAATCACATTGCCAGACACGTCAAAAAGCCTCCGCTTTAGGTTTTGACCAGCTTTCATTTCGAGAACCAGTTTTGACCAACGATAAGAGGACTTTTTCGAAATTTTTTGTTGTCAGTTTCAGAAGTCGTCTGCACAGAATGTCCGAAGTCATCTGCACTGGATGTATGTCGGCACGCAGAAACCGCGCTTTCGGCGGTGGCCGGTGCGAGGGCGCAAGCGGCCGGGAGCCGCCTGGTTTTAAAGCCTGGCGTAGGCCCAGCCGCCCCATTGGCCGCCGGGCAAGGTGGGCGATGGCCGCGGGAACCATGCCAATGCCGGGCGCAGGGTCCTTTTCTTCCAGGCCGGCGGAGCGCATGCTGTTGCCGCAGGCGAAGATACGCACGTCCAGTTGCCGGGCGCTTTTGACGGCTTCGGTAGCGGGTGAGTTTGTGGCCAGGAATTTCACACCCGGGCCCCGGACAACCACTTCAATCCCGGTTCCCGGGGTGAGTGCGGCGCGGGCGTTGGTGGCGCTGCGGAGGATGCCGGTCAGGGCGTCCTGCTCAAGCGGCCCGACGGTGTGAATGACTAAGCCCCTGCCGCCGCCGTCGTTGGCGGTTTCTGCGGGCGGCCCTGTCTATGGGCACATTACTCGGTTGTTTCACTCAGCCCGGCGAGGGCCGTGCGGAGGCGGGTGCCGGCGTCGTCTGCTATTTCTTTGACGGAAGGGGCGCCGCTGAGCTGGACCATGGTCTGGGGGTCGATTGCTTCCACCGTGGTCACGTCTGCATCCTTGTTCCGGCGCACCACGACATTGCACGGCAGCAGGGCGCCGATTTCAGGTTCGGCGGCAAGGGCGCGGCTGGCAAGAGCCGGATTGCAGGCGCCGAGGATGACGTAATCCCCGACGGCGTCTGCTGCTTCAGTGCCAAGCTTGGCTTCAAAGGTGGACCGGACGTTTATTTCCGTCAGGATTCCGAACCCCTGCGCCGCAAGGGCCTCGCGGGTGCGCTGCAGCGCTTCCGCCCAGGGAAGGGAGACGGTGGTGGCCAGGGTGTACGTCATGATGCTCCTCGAAGTTGCTCGACCGGTCCGCTGATTAGGCAAGGGAGAGGAAAAGCTTCTCCAGGTCCTTCTTGTCCATGGTTCCATCTTTTTGGACAATGCACTGCTCCAGCCCGGTGGCAATGATGGCGAAGCCGGCCCGGTCAAGGGCCTTGGACACAGCGGCCAGCTGGGTAACGACATCCTTGCAGTCCCGGCCCTCCTCGAGCATCCGGGTGACGGCCGCGAGCTGGCCCTGGGCGCGCTTGAGGCGGTTGATCACGGGCGTGAGCTCGGTTGGGTTCAGTTCCATAAGGGGGTCTCCATCGATAAGGTGCTACCCCCAACTATATACCCCCACGGGTGTTTTGACTACCCCCGGGGGTATCTGTAATACTCGGTGGGGTATCCACCCGACCCCTTCCGAGAGGCCACCGCCTGGACCCGCGCCGGACTCCCCACCACCTAGGCCCCAGCCGCAGGGCACTTACCCCTAGCCCGACCGAAAGGACACGACAGATCATGGCAACCATCGACATCACCGACCAATCCTTCGCCCAGACCCTGGAGGACAACGACATCGTCTTCGTCGACTTCTGGGCAGCCTGGTGCGGCCCCTGCCGCATGTTCGCCCCCACCTACGGCGCCGCCGCCGAACGGCACCCCGACATCACCTTCGCCAAGGTGGACACCGAGGCCGAACAGGAGCTTTCCGCCGCAGCGAACATCACCTCCATCCCCACGCTGATGGCGTTCAAGGACAAGACCCTCGTCTTCTCCCAGCCCGGAGCACTCAATGCCACCGGACTGGAGGAAGTCATCCAGGCCGTGAAGAACCTGGACATGGACAAACTCCGCGCCGAAGCCGGCCACCAGCACGCCTGACACACCATGGCGGGCCAGCACGCTTTCCGTACTGTCACGGCAGAAGAACTCGCCAATGTGTGGCCCCGTGCCGCACTGGTGGACGTCCGAATCCGGGATGAACACGCCACCGCGCATGTTCCGGGGAGCCTGAACATTCCCCTGGATGAACTGCCCTCCCGGCTCGCGGACCTGCCCAACACCACCATCCACCTGCTGTGCGGATCAGGGAAACGCAGCAGCCAGGCCGCACGGATCCTCCCCGACCGCGGATACACCACGGTCAACGTGGCCGGCGGAATCACCGAGTGGTACCGGGCAGGCCACCCTGTCACCTATCAACAAAGCCCCCGAAGACCAGCCTCCAGCGGCCAGGAGCCGTGTAGTCACAGGCCTCCTGCACCTGTTCCGAAGGCCGTTCCACAGGAAAACAAACTAGGCCGCAGTGCACTTGCGAGATACCCCCCGGGGTATCTATACTGATTGCGGAACAACCTTCCAATCCCCTTTCACAATGAAGGAGAGCACCAGATGCTTATCGAGCGCATTTACGACGAAGACCTCGCCCAGGCCAGCTACCTGATCGGCTGCCAGGCCAAGGGTGAAGCGATCGTGGTGGACGGGCGCCGCGACATCGCCGTCTACCAGGACCTTGCCGCGAAGAACGGCATGAAGATCGTGGCCGTCACCGAGACCCACATCCACGCCGACTACCTCTCCGGCACCCGCGAACTGGCCGCCGCCACCGGCGCCAAGATCTACGTTTCCGGCGAGGGCGGACCGGACTGGCAGTACGAATTCGAGGGCGAGCGGCTGTACGACGGCGACACCATCACCTTGGGCAACATCAGCATCAAGGCCGTCCACACCCCCGGCCACACCCCGGAGCACCTGTCCTTCCTGGTCACCGACGGCGCGTTCAGCGACAAGCCCGGCTACCTGCTCTCCGGAGACTTCGTGTTCTCGGGCGACCTGGGCCGCCCGGACCTGCTGGACGAGGCCGCTGGTGGCATCGAGACCCGCTTCGAGGGTGCCAGGCAGCTCTTCGCGAGCCTGCGCGATAAGTTCCTGACCCTGCCGGACTACGTCCAGGTCCACCCGGCCCACGGCGCGGGCAGCGCGTGCGGAAAGGCCCTGGGCGCCATCCCGTCCTCCACGGTCGGTTACGAACGGCTCTACGCCTGGTGGGGCCCTTACCTGGCCGCGAACGACGAGACCGGCTTCATCAACGAGCTCCTCGATGGCCAGCCCGACGCCCACGCCTACTTCGGCCGCATGAAGCGCGAAAACCGTGAAGGCCCTGTTGTCATGGGTGAGCGTATCCCGCTGCCTGAACTGTTAACTGAGATCGTTGCCGCCGGCCTGGCGGAGGACACCCTGACCTTCATCGACACCCGCCCTAACAGCGAAGTCCATAAGGGCACCGTGGTCCGGTCCCTGAACGTTCCGGCCGGCAAGTCCGTGGCCAGCTACGGCGCCTGGGTGGTGAACCCGGAAACCGATCAGAACCCGTTGGTACTCCTGGCCAAGGACCAGGAACAGGCGCAGGACATGTGGGACCACCTGGTCCGGGTCGGCATCGACAACGTCGCCGGCTACGTCACCAGCATCGACGGGCTGCCCACCTTCACGCCGAAGCTGATCCAGCCCGAAGAACTCGACGGGTTCGACGCCGCCATGGTCCTGGATGTCCGCAACCGCACCGAGCACACCGCCGGGCACGTGCCCGGCTCGTACCAGCTCAGCGGCGGTCGCGCCATGTGGCACCTGGATGAACTCCCCGCCGAGGGCACCATCGTAAGCTACTGCCAGTCCGGGGTGCGGAACTCCGTCGCGGCCAGCGCCCTGCGCCGGGCGGGGTACGACGTCGTCGAACTCGACGGCAGCTACGCCGCCTGGGACGCCTGGCACAACTCCCGCCAGTCAGCCAAGGCCTAGGACCACCGCCCCCGCACGGCCCCCTGAGAACGCACGGTCAGGCACGGCCTCGCCGTGCACGACAAGAGATAAGGAAACCCTTTGATGATGAACGGCTTTGATATGGGCGGGATGGGGCTAGCCTGGATCTTCTGGATCCTGCTGATCGCCGGCGTGATCCTCCTCGCCGTGGTGCTGGTCAAAGCCTTCACCCGCAACGCCGGCGGCAACGCCCCCACCGATGGGCAAGGACCACCACGGCCGGGTGCGGGCCCTGCCCGGGCCCGGGAGATCCTTGAGGAGCGTTACGCCCGCGGGGAGATCAGCACCGAAGAATACCAGGAACGGCGTCGGATGCTGGAGGAGGACGGGCGGTGAGGCCGCTGACACGCCGCCAGCTGCTGGCACTGGGTGCGGCCGGGGCCGGCGCCACGGCTGTCGGCGGCGCCGGGCTGTGGTTGACCACCGGCCCCGGCACCGGATCCGGACACACCGGGGGTGAGGACCTGACCGAACCCCAGTTGCTGGCCAGCCGCGACCGGGTGCTGGAACTGGACCTGACCGCCGCGCCGGCACGGGTCCGGGTCGGCGGGCAGGAGGCCAACGTCCAGGCATTCAACGGCTCCCTGCCCGGGCCGACCCTGCGGGTCCGCGCGGGCGACACCATCCGGATCACCATGCGCAACGGGCTGCAGGCTCCCACGAACCTGCACGTGCACGGACTGCACGTCTCCCCCCAGAGCAACAGCGACAACCCCTTCGTCAGCATTGACCCGGGCGGGTCCTTCGACTACGAGTTCACCCTGCCCGGCGCCCACCCGCCGGGTACCTACTGGTACCACCCCCACCGCCACGGGCACGTCGCCGGCCAGGTCGCCGCCGGCCTCTACGGGGCCATTGTGGTGGAGGATCCCGACGCGGTCCCGGTCACCCGGGAAAGGGTGCTGGTGGTCTCCGACCTGTCCCTTGACGCAGACGGCAACCTTGCCCAGCCGGACCGGATGCAGCAGATGATGGGACGTGAAGGGCAGATCGTCCTGGTCAACGGCCAGCTCCGCCCGCAACTGCGCGCCGCGCCCGGAGAACGGGAGCGGTGGCGGATCATCAACGCCTGCTCCTCCCGCTACCTGCGCCTGGCACTGGACGGACAGCAGCTCCGGCTGCTCAGCCGGGACCTCGGACGCCTGCCGGTCCCCGAGGACGTCACCGAAGTGGTTCTCGCCCCCGGCAACCGCGTAGAGCTGCTCGTGGAAACCCGCGACGGATCCTCCACCCTCACAGCGGCACCCGTGGACCGCGGCAGCATGAACGCCATGATGGGGGGTGGCAACCAATCCGGTAGTGGCCCGGTCGACCTGCTCTCCCTGGCCGTGTCGGGAAGCGCGGGCACTGACCCCGGGCCCGTGCCCGAAGGCCGGCCCCTGCGCGATCTGCGGAACGAACCGGTTACAGCCGCCCGCACCCTGAACTTCGCCATGGGCATGAACGCAAACACGGGCATGAACGGAAACATGGGCTCGGGCACGGGGATGGGCAGCATGATGGCCTTCACCATCAACGGGCGGAAGTTTGATCCCGAACGGGTCGACGAGACGGCAGCGGCCGGGACCGTGGAGGAGTGGACCCTGACCAACTCCAGCCCCATGGACCACCCCATCCACCTGCACGTATGGCCCATGCAGGTCATCCAGGACGGCGACCGCGACGTAACCAAACCCACCTGGCAGGACGTGGTCAACGTCCCCGCCCGCAGCCGGGTGAAAGTCCGGGTAGCCTTCAACGACTTCCCCGGCCGCACCGTGATCCACTGCCACATCCTGGACCACGAAGACCAAGGCATGATGGCCACCGTCCAAGCCCGCTGACCAGCCAGCGACCGGGCGAAAAACCCCATCACCGCAACACATGGCTCTGCAACCGTTGACTCTGGACCTCCGGTGTGGCGATGCGGGACGGGCCGGTGCAGGTGCGTTCAGAATCAACCGGCTCCGGGCGGGTGAACGGCCCGCTCCACTGGGGGCACCGCCGTCGGATCAGCCCGATGCCCGCACCCCTAAGACCGACAGGACCCGCCAGTGATCTCAGGCAACACCCGCCGGCAGCCTCGAACAACAGAGGCCATCACGCTGGGACTGCGGCAGAACCTGGCCCAGTTCATGCTCCTCGTCGCCGTCAACGCCCTCGTGGGCGGCACCCTCGGCCAGGAACGCACCGTCCTGCCGCTGCTCGCCGAAAAGGTCTTCCACCTCGATGAGTACACGTCCGCGCTGACGTACATTCTGGCGTTCGGTCTGGCTAAAGCCGCCACCAACTACTTTGCCGGAACCCTCTCGGACCGGTACGGCCGAAAACCGGTCCTCGTCGCTGGTTGGCTCATTGCCATCCCTGTCCCGGTGCTGCTGATCTTCGGGCCGTCCTGGGGTTGGATCGTCGCTGCCAATGTGGTGCTCGGGGTCAGCCAGGGCCTGACCTGGTCCACCACCGTCATGATGAAAATGGACCTCGTCGGCCCTGAGCGCCGCGGTCTGGCCATGGGGCCGAATGAAGCGGCCGGTTACCTGGGGGTCGCGGGCGCGGCGCTGGCTACCGGCTACATCGCCGCCGCGTACGGGCTCCGTCCCGGGCCGTTTCTGCTGGGGGCTGCCTTCGTCGCGGTCGGCCTCGGCCTGTCCGTGCTGACCATCCGCGAAACACATCACCACGCCAAGGCCGAAGCCGCCGCCCACGTTCCGGTCCATGCGGGCAGCCACGCCGGGCTGAGCAACCGTGCCGTCTTCATCCTGACCAGCTTCCGGGACAACTCCCTGTCCTCCGTCAGCCAGGCCGGAATGGTGAACAACCTCAACGACGGCCTCGCCTGGGGACTTTTCCCCGTCCTGTTCGCCGCCGCAGGGCTCAGCATCGAACGCATCGGGATCCTCGCCGCTCTCTACCCGGCCATCTGGGGCGCCGGGCAGCTGGTCACCGGCGCGCTGTCGGATCGGATCGGGCGCAAACCCTTGATTGCCGGCGGCATGCTCGTCCAAGCCCTGGCACTGGGCATGGTCGGGTTCGGGCATGACTTCGGCACCTGGCTCGCCGCCGTCATCCTGCTCGGTGCCGGCACTGCCATGGTCTACCCCACACTGCTTGCAGCGATCGGCGACGTCGCCCACCCCGAATGGCGGGCACGTTCAGTCGGCATCTACCGGCTGTGGCGCGACGGCGGGTTTGCCGTCGGCGCCCTGCTCTCGGGACTCATCGCCGACGCCTACGGCATCCCGGCAGCCGTATTGACCGTCGCCGGCCTGACTGCGCTCTCCGGCTTCATCGTGGCCATTCGCATGCGCCCCGCTGACCACATATCCAGCCGCCCCACAGGCTGACCCAGAGAGGATTAGGACAGCGGCGGGGACAAGTAGCCGCCCCACGGCGCTGAACCGTAGGCTTAGGCCCCTTCCCGTTTCCCATTCACTGCCCGGCAGACTATCTGGAAAAAAGTTTCTCACCGTCCGGACGCAGTTCCCCTGTGGGTGAGACGTGCCGGTACAGGGTCTGGCGGGTGATCCCGAGTTCGGTGCAGAGTTCGCTGACCTTCGTGTTGGGTTGACCCATGGACGCCAGGGCGAGACGGAGTTTGGCGGGAGTCATCTTGTAGGGCCGCCCGCCGTTCCGGCCGCGGGCCCGTGCTGAGGCGAGGCCGGCGAGGGTGCGTTCGGAAATGAGTTCGCGTTCGAATTCAGCGAGGGCGGCGAAGATGCCGAAGACGAGTTTTCCGGAGGCGGTGGTGGTGTCGATGGCGGCGCCCTGCCCGGTGAGTACCTTCAGTCCGATGCCCCGTTCGGTCAGGTCGTGGACGATGTTGACCAGGTGCCGCAGGTCCCGGCCCAGCCGGTCGAGTTTCCAGACAACCAACGTGTCGCCGCGGCGCATGGCTTTGAGGCAGGCAGCCAACTGGGGCCGGTCATCTTTCTTCCCCGAGGCCCTGTCCTCGTAGAGGGAGTCCGGGTCGATGCCCGCGGCCAGCAGTGCGTCGCGTTGCAGATCGGTGGTCTGGGAACCGTCGGCCTTCGAGACCCGCATGTATCCGACCAGCACCGCAATTCTCCTCTGTCATTTATACGTTCGTTTAAGTGACGGCAGGATTCCCTTCCGATGCGAACTGGAAAGATGTCACTTAATCCGTTACTTATTCTACGTCAGGCAAAGGGTCTACCTCCTTCTGTTTGTGACAGAAAGTCGAGGGGTATCTGAAGCTCGGCGAAGGTGTCCCGAAGACCGCGGAGGGATTCTTCACTGCGGCACCCGCAGCGTGCGAAGTCGAAGAGGTGCTTCGCGACCACGGGATCCGTTTTGGCTGCTGCGATGCACGTGTCCAGGGTTGTGGTCACCTGGTTCCAGAGCTCGTCCAGTGTCGGCTGCTTCTGTGCACCGGCGGCGCCTGTCAGTGATCCCGGCGGGGTTCCATCGCTGATCGGTGCCTTCGGTTCGGGACGCAGAAGGTGCCCGGAGGTACCGAGGGCTGTCAAAGAGCCGTCTTCGATCATTTCCATCGCGGCGGCAGCGGCTTCGAGCAGTTGCTGCTGTCGGGTCCAGTGGAGGGTCTCGAACGGTTGCCATGAGTGCAGGCCGGCTCGGAACGGGTGGCCGCAGTGGTCCCAGACCCGCCGCACGTCCTCCAGCTGCCGGCCGTATCGTCCCTGGGCCGTGGTGAGTTCATCCAGCAGGGTCCGCAGCAGCCGAAACCATACCCCGGCGTGCACCGAGCGCCCGGGAAGGTCCACGAACCCTGTAGTTATTGCCTGCCAGGTGCGGCGGTCCAGGACGATTAGCGATTCCGGAAGTTCCCGCTGGTCATCGGCGGGAGTTGCCCACCTGATGTAGTCCGCGGGGTGTCCTTCGTATGTCTCCAACCTGCGCCGATGTGCCGGGCAGCTGGCCATGAGCGGCAGTTGCCAGAAGAGCAGTATCGTCGGGCCGGACTCCAGGCATTCGCGGCATCCCAGTCTGATCCCGCTTGTTGAGAGCCAGGGAACCCAGTTTCGAGGAGCATAAACAATGCGGCGCCCGGGTGGCAGGAGCAGCGAGAACTGGTGCACGTAAGTTTCGTAGGTGTCGGGTACAGGGGTGAGGGAGTCGAAGAGCCATGGCACCCAGGCAGCCATGGTCATGGCGCTTACGCGGCGCTGGTCGAGGCCCGCGCGTTTGGCGAGTTCGTCGAGCAGGTGCGGTGGCGGGTTCAGATCCAGCTCAGCGTCGTTGAGTTCCCGGTGACCGAGTCCGTGTTCGAGCAGCTGGTGGGAGTACATGCCGTAGCTGGCGGCTGTCCGCCGCAGCCAGGAGGATAACGACTCCGTTGCTGCAGGTGCCGGATGCAGGGGCCAGCGCTCCGGGGGTCTCACATCAGTTCGCGTTCGAACAAGCGGCGCCGTTCCGTGGGTCCTGCATAGTCGGCCATGACCAGGGTGCGGCGATTGATGCGCTCTTCACCGCTTTCCACCGCGGCGATCGCCGCGGTCGTCAAGAGCCGGGCGAGTTCGCCAATGGTTCCCTCACTTCGGGCGAGCAAGTACTGCGCCATATCGGCGGTAGCAATGTCCGAGGGGCGCTGCAGGGGCAGGGCGGCCGCGAAGCTGGCCAACAACGACAGGGTGTCCGCCCCGGTGTTCCACAAGGGAAGGACGATGGGTTCAAACCGGTTCTCCAGCTGATCATCGGAACGAACCGCAAGATATGCCTCCCGGGTGCCAACGCCGACGATCGGGATGCGCAGCTCGTTGCCCAGGAATCGCAGGAGATTGAGGAACTCCCGGCGGCTGTTGCCCTGTCCGGCGAGGACATTGTGCAGCTCGTCGATGACGAGCATGCGCACGCCCGTTAAGCGCAGCAGTTTCAGCGAGATCTGCTCCACGTCAGCCAGGCGCCGCCGTGGTTGAAGAGGCGCCCCAAGCGCCGCCAGGAGCGCGATGTAGAAGCGCAGCACGGAAGGCTCAGACGGCATCTGCACGCACAACACCGGAATGCTTTCCCGCTCTGGCTCGGCCACGGCCGGGTGCCCCCGGCGAAACTTTTCCACGATCATCGACTTGCCGTTGTTCGTCGGCCCGATCAGCAACAGGTTCGGCATCCGCTGTTTGTCCGGCCAGGACAGCAGGGACTCCAGGCGGGTCACCGCTTCCACCGCGCGCGGGTAGCCGATCCACCGGTCGGCGCGAATCAATTCAACCCGCTCGTTCGCAGGCAACCGTGCCGCGTCCCGCACACCCGGGTGCAGGTGGGACAACTCCGGTGCCTCGTACTCGGGCATGGTCACCACTGCTCGATCTGATCGAAAAGCGGCACCCGGGCCGCATCCGCGACCGTGTCCGATGCCTGCTCAGCAGTGGCTTCCGGCGGGAGTAATGGGGCCGGTGTCCCGGCCCGACGCGGCGTCACTGCATTGCGGCGCTCGGCGTCGCGGCGCATGCGCTTGGTAGTCTTCGAGGCAGTTCTTGCGATCTCCCGCATTTGCCCGATCGTGCGGAACAACGCCGCCTCATCCACTTGCGCTACGCCGCGCTCGTGTAGCCGCGCCAAGGCGTGCCGGTGCTCCCACAGGCTCACAGACGGGTTAGCCATCGTCCGGTAAGGAACCTCCACATAGTGAGCCCCCTCCGGTTCCAACACCCAGATTCTGCTGATGTCCCTGGGATCCCGGCGGATGAGGAACGGCCCAAGCGTTTCGCGCCGGCTGATCCACGGTTTCAGCGCATTCGAGAAATAGTGGACATGGTCGATGACGAAACCCGTCCTCGTCAGGGTACGCCGCACGACGGGAAGGAAATCGACAAGGAACGCTGTCGGGTTCGTGGCAACCGGCGGCCGCCCCGTCACCGCCGCCCCTTCTGCCCACCGTCCAGCCGGCGTCTGCCCCAGCATGCTGTGCATGGTGCCGTGGTAGCTGGTGACGGCAAGGGCCATCCATTTCTCCAGCTCACGCAGGGTCAACGCCGCCTCTCGGTCCGAGTCATAACGGCCCCGTTCGCTGGGGTTGGAAAAGGTGGTCCCGGGAAGTTCGTGAATCTGCTTCATGGCAGTGCCGATCAGGCGTTCCACGATCCCGCCATAATGAGGCCGGCCCAGCGGACGGTAGGCCAGCTCGATACCGTGCTGATCGCATCCTCGCCGGAGCGCCTCGCTCTTGAATTCGCTGGCATTATCTAGGTAAAGCAGTCTCGGCTTCCCGCTCATGGGCCACCCCGCATCAATACCCAGACCTTCAAGCCATGGTCTTTTGTCAGTCCCGGCATGCGCCAGGCACAGCCCGACCGACACCGCGGAGGGCGCCTCCAGAGTCACAACCATGCCTATGATGCACCGACTGTAAACATCGATCGCAACAGTCAAATACGGACGACCAATCGGTCGCCGCTCCCGCTCGTCAACAACGACCACGTCGATGACCGTGTGGTCGATCTGCACCCGCTCCAAAATCGTGCCGACGACCGGCACCTCGTCCCCAGCAGACTGCAGCGGCCGCACCGCATCGGGCCCTCCCCTGCGCCGGCCTACCTCAACCGGATTCAACGCCCGGATTCGCCGTTCCACCGTGTTACGGGCCGGGACAGGAAGCTGCCGTGCGCGGCAGGCCGCAGCAATATCCCGATACACCACCGCCAAAGTCCGCCTCTGCCGCGTCAGGAACTGCTTCCGCACCATCACCCGGACGAGGTCTTCGACCTCCTCTGACAGCCGTACAGTCCCTTTCCCTCCGGAGGAACGGCTAGGAGCCAAATCCGTCAACAAACCAGAACCACCGCGATGGCGTCTGATCAGCACGTACACCTGGCGCCGCGATACGCCCAACGCCGCGGCCGCAGCATCAACCGCTGCCCTGCCAACAACCGTGCGCGCAGCCAAGGGCCCGATCACGGCCGAAACCGACTTCGTCCGATCCCAGAGAACATCCGGCATCGTCAACGTTCCCGGCTCACGAATCGGCGCCGATTCCGCATCCACTCCGACACCTCCCTCGGCGTGCAGAGGAGTAGTAAGCAAAAACGACCCTAGTGCAGAGGAGTACGGAAAAACCAGTGCTCAACACCCGCCTGCACAACCGCGAAAACAGGCTGCCCGCTGTGCACGCGAGTATGGAAAATGACATTTGTGGATGTTGGCGTTAGGTGGCGGCTTTTTGTGTTCGCTCTGTGTCGCTAGTTGCCGATGACGAGGATGCTCGCTGCTGCTTCTACGACGTCGTCGGTGATGGTTTTGAGTTGGTTGATTTTTAGGACGCGTGTGATCTGTGGGAATAGCCGTTCGAGGAGACGGAAGTTGCCACGGGTGATCCGTTCTACTGCGGCTATTGCCTGGGCGTCGGTGAAATCATCGGGGTCGAGGGTCCGTCCGAGGCGTTTCCAGTGTCGGTCCAAAACGAAGAGGAGTTCATCTCTGCCGAGGGCGCGGTACCGGTGGGAGAAGCCGAGGCGGCTGTATAGCTGGGGGTAGTGCCGGAACCGTTGGTCTATGCCGGGCATGCCGATGAGGATCATCGGCAGGTGGGTTCGGTCGTGGTTGTCACGGAGGAGTTCAAGGGCTGTGGCGTTGAGCCGTTCGGCTTCGTCGATGATGAGCTCCACGAGCGTGGTGACTCTGTTCATTGAGCGTGGTGCGGCATCGAGTTTGTGCAGGTGTTCGTCAATGCGGCTCTTCCCAGATGAAGGTGTAGGTCGGCCGGGCGCGTCGGTCCGCAGATAGACGTCGAGGTCTCCCGACGATGGAGGTTCCTACGCCATCCATCCGAAAGACCTCGACGTGCCCGACGCTACCCCGCCGGCCGGCTTCGGCCGCCCTGACCTAACCGCCTTCGCGGCTCATCCCAATCGGCTCTGATCGGGTCTGCTGACCCTCTCGACGAGAACGCAGCGACATCACAGCCACCCAACCCCGACCGTCCGGGAAGCCGGGGCACGTCACATGGGCTGTGCTGCGGGCGTGTCGAGTGGGTAGTCCAGGGGCGACGCAGGAGCGTCGACGCGACGTGCTGAGAGGTGGTTCCAACCGAGCGCTAGGACACAAGCTACAGGCATGGCGATAGGTCAGGAACGGCGTCGCTCCCTGCGCAGGAGGGAGCGCAGAGTCTCGGCGTTTGCGTAGCCGACCCGTAGCGCGATCTCGGCGGAGGTGAGGTCCGTGGTTGCTGAGAGGTGTCGAGCTCGTTCGGTGCGAAGCCGTTGGACGAAGCCGAGCGGAGTGAGGTTTAGCGCCGCACGGACTCGTCGTTCGAGGGTGCGCCGGCTGGTGCCGAGCGACTGCGCGACGAAGGCGACGTTGAACGGTTCGTCCAGGCGGGCGCGCACGAAGCGTTCGAACTCGACGACGATCGGGTCCTCGTGCCGGAGATGTTCGTAGGCGACGAAAGCCGCCTGCGACGGGCGCTCGTCGATGATGAGGAGCTTGGCGACATGTTGGGCCAGGTCGGGGCTGATCGATCGCACGAGTGAGAGCGCGAGGTCGATGTGGGCGAAGGCGGCGCCGGCGGTGACGAGGTTCCCGTCGACCACGACCATGGTGTCGAGATCGAGGGCGACGGTCGGATAGCGCTTCCGGAACTCCGGCCCCAGGAACCAGCTGGTCGTCGCCCGCCGATGATGCATCCGTCCTGTCTCGGCGACGGCGAACACGCCGGTGCACGCCGCGGCGATCCGGGTGGTCGCGTCGTCGAGGCGCCCGAGTGAGGCGATGACCGAACGAGCATCTCGACTCTGGAGGGCGTCGTGGGTCGCGGCGGCCGTGAGGGTTCCAAGCGCAGGGACGACGACCACGTCGAACTCTCCGGACTCCGGCAGCGGGTGGTCCACCGACAGGGTCATCGATGCCGTCGTGGTCACTCGCCGTTTCGGTCCGAGGATGGCGAGTTCGATCGGGTCGATCCGCGGGTCGACGTCGCCGCGGGCTCCGTCGGCCACCCGCACGATGTCGATGATCGACGCGATAGCCGAACCGAAGCAGCCGTCGATCGCGATCAGTCCGATACGCATGACGTAAACAATAGCAATACTGCCGTATACGCCACTTCCCACCGGCCCTCGCTCGTCATACGCTGAACTCGTCCCACGAAGAACCCCGACGTCAAGGAGAGTCCCTCATGTCCACACCCGCATCACTTCCGTATGCCTTCGTCGCCAAGATCGTCGCGGCCGATGGACAGCACGACGCGGTCGCCGATCTGCTCGCCGGCGCTGTCGCACTCGCCAACGAAGAAGTAGGAACGATTGTCTGGTTCGCGGTCAGGACCCACGCCGACACCTTCTGGATCTTCGATGCATTCCCCGACGAAGCCGCTCGCGACGCCCACGCCAACGGCGCCATCGTCGCAGCCCTGATGGCCAACCAGCACCTCCTCGGCGCAGCACCCGAGATCCTGGCGGCCGACGTCCTCGCGTCCAAGCTCCCGTAGTCCGCCAACGCACGAGACGATCGCGCCCCGCCGAGTCGGTCCGCAGATAGACGTCGAGGTCTCCCGACGATGGAGGTTCCTACGCCATCCATCGGAAAGACCTCGACGTGCCCGACGCTACCCCGCCGCCCGGCTTCGGCCGCCCTGACCTGACCGCCTTCGCTCGACTCGACGGCCTCGGTCTGAGCGTGATCGGGCAACGACTTGAACCGGATCGTGCGGTCCTCGCGTGCCGCGTGGTGGAACCAGATCAGTGGTGCCGACGGTGCGGCAGCGAAGGCGCTGCTCGTGACACCGTGATCCGGCGGTTGGCCCACGAGCCGCTGGGCTGGCGACCGACCGTGCTGGAAGTTGTAGTGCGCCGCTACCGCTGTGCAGACTGCGGACACGTGTGGCGCCAAGACACCAGCGCCGCGGCGGAGCCACGCGCGAAGCTCTCGCGCACCGGGCTGCGGTGGGCGCTGGAAGGGATCGTGGTCGCACACCTCACCGTCGCCCGTGTCGCCGAGGGACTCGGGGTCGCGTGGGACACCGCCAACAACGCGGTCCTGGCTGAAGGCAAGCGGCTGCTGATCAACGACCCCACGCGGTTCGAGGGCGTGAAGGTGATTGGCGTCGATGAGCACGTCTGGCGCCACACCAGGCGTGGCGACAAGTACGTCACCGTGATCATCGACCTCACCCCGGTCCGCGATGGCGCCGGCCCAGCAAGGCTGCTGGACATGGTCGAGGGCCGGTCGAAGGCGGCGTTCAAGACCTGGCTCGCCGACCGCGACGACGCCTTCCGTGACGCGGTCGAGGTGGTCGCGATGGACGGCTTCACCGGGTTCAAGACCGCCGCTGCGGAGGAGATCCCGGACGCGGTCACGGTGATGGATCCCTTCCACGTCGTGCGCCTGGCCGGTGACGCCCTCGACAGGTGCCGGCGCCGGGTCCAACTCGCGATCCACGGGCACCGTGGGTTCAGGGACGATCCGCTCTACAAGTCGCGGCGCACGCTGCACACCGGCTCGGACCTGCTCACCGACAAGCAGAGCGACAGGCTACGCGCGCTGTTCGTTGATGACGCTCACGTCGAGGTCGAGGCGACCTGGGGTGTCTACCAGCGGATGATCGCCGCCTATCGCCACGAGGACCGGCAACGTGGCCGCGAGCTCATGGAGAAGCTGATCACCGACCTCAGCGCCGGCGTCCCCAAGGTGCTCACCGAGCTCACCACCCTGGGCCGGACCCTGAAGAAGCGAGCCGCCGACGTGCTCGCCTACTTCGAACGACCCGGCACCAGCAACGGGCCGACCGAGGCACTCAACGGACGGCTCGAACACCTGCGCGGCTCCGCACTCGGGTTCCGCAATGCATCTCGGTCACTACTTCGGCACTCTGCAGAACCGGGTCCTCCTGCAGGATCTTGGCGTTGAAACCTTTGTGCTCATTGCAGATTTCCAGGTCCTGACCGACCGTGACGTTGCCGACCATTTACTCGAAACCGTTGAGGACCTGATCCTGGATTATTTGGCGGTTGGCCTTGATCCGAAACGATCGACCATCTTTGCCCACAGCGCCATACCGGCGCTCAACCAGCTGCTGCTTCCCTTTCTCAGCCTGGTCTCGGTTGCAGAGTTGGGACGGAACCCCACAGTAAAGGATGAGATCGCACATTCGCGGCAGTCCTCCGTCAGCGGCCTCATGTTTACCTACCCAGCCCACCAAGCAGCTGACATCCTATTCTGCAAAGCAAATCTGGTTCCGGTGGGCCAGGATCAGCTGCCGCATCTTGAACTCACACGGACTATCGCCCGCCGCTTTAACGGGCGATATGCCAACGGTGCGGACATATTCCCCGAGCCCGAGGCATTCCTGTCTGCCGCCCCTTTGTTGTTGGGCACGGACGGCACAAAAATGAGCAAGAGCCGCGGAAACGCGATTGCCCTCTCTCTCATACCGCTGATGAAACCGCGCTGCTTATCCGTGGCACCAAAACTGATTCGCTCCGCCACATTACGTACGAGCCCGCCACCCGCCCCGAGGTCTCCAGTCTCGTCCTGCTGCGGCACCGCGCACCCCACTTTGGCGGAGTGCGCGGTGCGGTGGAGAACCACCCAGACTGAGCCTGACGAAACAGGCGGCGTCGCTCAGCGGGCGATCATCCCGTGGGGGTCGATGACGAACTTCTCCACGGAGCCCTGGTCGAACTCCGCGTAGGCCTGGGGTGCCTCGTCCAGGCTGATCACGCGCGGGTTGACCATCTCCGTCAGGTACGGCATCCGGTCCCACAGGATCGACATCATCAGCTGGCGGTTGTAGCGCATGATGGGCGCCTGGCCGCCGATGATGTGGGGCGACTTGATCCAGGCCTTGCCGAAGTCCACCGGGAAGGTGCCCTCCTGCTCGGCCTTCGTCTCCGCGATCGGGTCCGGCCCGTAGATGCCGATGATGCCCGTGGCTCCGCCCGGACGGGTGATGTCCAGGACCTGGTTCACGGCGGCGATCGGCTGCATCTCATCGGCCGCGGAGCCCAGGCCGTGGGCCTCGGAGCCGACGTAGTCCACCGCGCAGTCCACCATCGGCTCGCCGAGGATGTCGTTCACGGCGTCCTGCAGGTTCTCCGTGGCGGAGAGGTCGATAGTCTCGCAGCCGTGCTTGCGTACCAGCTCCAGCCGCGAGGCATCCTGGTCGCCCACGATGATGCACGAGGCGCCCAGCAGCCGAGCGGCAGCCGCGGCGCACCGGCCCACGGGGCCGGCCCCGGCGATGTAGACGGTGGAGCCGGGCTTGGCGCCGGCCGCCATGAGACCGTGGAACGCCGTGGGGAGGATGTCCGAGAGCACGGCCAGATCCAGGATCTTCTCCATAGCCTGCTCCTGGTCCGGGAAGCGCAGCAGCTGGAAGTCGGCGTACGGCACGAACAGGTACTCGGCCTGTCCGCCCTGGAAATCGCCCAGATTGAAGCCGTAGGCGGCGCACGCCTGCTCCGGGTTGGCGGTCTCACACACCTCGGTGCGGCCGGCGCGGCAGTTGCGGCAGCGGCCGCAGGCCACGTTGAACGGCACGGAGACGAGGTCACCCTCCTTCAGGAACTGGACGTCGCTGCCGACCTCCAGCACCTGGCCGGTCATCTCGTGACCCAGCACCATGCCCTCGGGCACGGGGAAGGACCCGCGGTAGATGTGCAGGTCGCTGCCGCAGATGTTGGTGGCGACGATCTTGAGGATGACGCCGTGCGGGGCGGCGGAGCCGTCGGGCATCTCCAGCTTGGGGAAGTCCAGCTCGTCGACGCGCACGTCCTTGATGCCGTGGAATGCCACGGCGCGGTTCTTGGTGGTCATGGAAACTGTTCCCTTTCTGTCTCCAGCGCGGCCCCTGACGGAGCGGGAGGAGGGGCGAACCCGAGGGGGAGTCCCGGTCACGGGCTATACGGAAACACTAGGGCGTGTCTGACAAAAAATCCAGGGGC
>NZ_VDEV01000031.1:0-61635 GCF_006151685.1 Arthrobacter sp. BB-1 | reverse complement strand
GCCGGCGTCTTCCGCTGGAACCTCGGCTCCGGCAAGGGCTCCTCCGTCCTTGAAGTCCTCCGCTCCTTCGAAAAAGCCGTGGGCAAGCCCATCCCCTACGAAATCACCGGCCGCCGCGCCGGCGACCTCCCCGCCTTCTGGGCCGACGCAACCTCCGCCCTCGCCGACCTCAGCTGGTCCACCACCAAAATCGTGGACCAGATGTGCGAGGACCACTGGCGCTGGCAGAAGAACAACCCCCAGGGCTACACCTCCTGAGACCGGTGATTAACGACGCCGGCCGCCCACCTTTGGAAGGTGGGCGGCCGGCGTCGTACTTCTAAATGCTGTCAGCGGATGCCGAGGTCGCTGTCAACGTACGAACCGGGACGATTTTGAGCACCATGCTGGCAATTGCAGCCACCATCCAGCTGCAGCCGAACGGTCACGGGACTCGATGCTTCGAGCTGAATGTCACCATGCTCCTTCCCGTTGCTGCTCAGGCGGAGAATTGATTCTTGGTCGTTGCGATGGGTCATGAAATTACCTTTGCTGATGCAGGGAGAGTGGATGCGCGCCGGTGGCACGGGCCAGATGGGTTTCTACGCCTTGACGTATCCGTTCGGGTTGAGCACGAACTTCGTTGCCGAACCGGCGTCGAATTCTGCGTAGCCGCGCGGTGCGTCCTCAAGCGGGATTGCTGTGGCGTTTACGGCCTTGGCGATCTGGACCTTGTCGTGCAGGATCGCCATCATCAGCTGGCGGTTGTACGACATCACGGGGCACTGGCCGGTGGTGAAGGACAGGGACTTTGCCCATCCGGTGCCCAGGGACAGGGACAGGGAGCCGTGCTTTGCGGCGTCGTCGATTCCACCCGGGTCGCCGGTGACATAGAGGCCGGGAATCCCAAGGGCCCCGCCTGCAGCGGTGATGTCCATGAGGGAGTTCAGCACGGTGGCCGGGGCCTCGTGGGAGGCGTCCTTCCCGTGACCGCGGGCTTCGAACCCTACGGCGTCCACGCCGCAATCCACCTCGGGCACGCCAAGGATTTGCTCGATCTGGTCCTTCGGATCGCCCTTGGTGACGTTCACCGTTTCGCAGCCGAAGGAGCGGGCCTGAGCCAGCCGGTCTTCGTTCATGTCACCGACAATGACGACGGCGGCACCTAGCAGCTGCGCGCCGACGGCTGCCGCGAGGCCCACTGGGCCTGCACCGGCAATGTAGACGGTGGACCCAACGCCCACTCCCGCAGTGACGGCGCCGTGGAAGCCTGTAGGGAAAATATCGGAGAGCATGGTCAGGTCCATGATCTTTTCCAGGGCCTGGTCGCGGTCCGGGAACTTCAGCAGGTTCCAGTCAGCGTAGGGGACCAGCACGTATTCGGCCTGGCCGCCCACCCAGCCGCCCATATCCACATAACCGTAGGCGCTGCCCGGGCGGTCAGGGTTGACGTTCAGGCAGATGCCCGTCTTGCGCTCTTTGCAGTTCCGGCAACGCCCGCAGGAGATATTGAAAGGTACAGAGACAATGTCTCCCACCTTGATGAACTCCACGTCCGGACCGACCTCCACCACTTCGCCGGTGATTTCGTGGCCAAGGACGAGGTCCTTGGGGGCCGTGGTCCGGCCCCTAACCATGTGCTGGTCCGAGCCGCAGATGTTCGTGGTCACGGTACGCAGGATCGCGCCGTGGGGCACTTTTCGGCCCACATTGGCCGGATTAACGCCGGGCCCATCCCTGAGTTCCAATGTCGGGTAGTCGGTGTTGATGATTTCGACGACACCGGGTTCTTTGTAGGCAACGGCTCTGTTTCCTGACATGGACACTCCTTTTGGTAGGGGTATGTGGTGCAGGGCCTTCCGATTGGATGGCCTTGCACTTGGTCTGGCAAAGTTGCCGGCGCTGGTCCGTTGCCCGAGAACGGTGCTTCGATGGGGATACCTCCCCAGGTTCCACGCCATCGAAGCACCCTTCACGGACACGGCACAGCTCTTCCTTCCCTAGGGCGACGGCCCGCAGTGGAAGAGCTTGTACTGATGAGACTAGGGTCACAGGAGCTGCAACAAAAGCGCAAGATTTTTAAGATATCCATGCAGAATTAGTGCACGAACGCCTCCGCGGCTTGTACTTTTTGGCGGGGTCCTCAGACCTTGAGTTGAAGCCGGTCCTTTGCTTGGGTGGAATCAGCCTTTGCTGCGTGCCTGCCCGCGCCAGCCACCGGCTTCACGCGCCGGAACGCGGCTAGAATCGCCCGGCCCACCACAACGATTCCGATGACCGTGGTGACGGCACGCAGCGTGTCCCAGCCCGCCGTCGACGTCACGAGCGAGTACAGCAGGAAGCTGCTGGGGTTGGTGCTAAGCGGCGCGCCGGGCTCGTACACACGCACCCGCCCGAAGATGAGCGTCGCGGCCGAGGAGCCGAAGGACACGGCAGCGTATCTCAAACTCGAGTACCGCGGCGAGCGATTCTCGCTCGGCTACCCCGCGGGCCGGGGCACGGAGGACCGCCGCAAGGTAACCGAGCTGCTGAAGCCCAAGTCGATGATTAGAAACTCATCTTGCATTCTGATCAGCACCGGCGGGTACTGTGAGCTGTCCTTGGCCCAGATTTGCGAGAATCAGATCGGTGACTGCTTCAATGCCGCCTTCGGATGTCACTGCCATTCCGGCTTCGGCTGTTTCCAGGGCCTCAAGTGTCTCCAGCTGTGAGGTGAGCAGAGATGGAGGCATGAAGTGTCCTGGACGCTGGACCAGCCGCTCCTTCAGTACCGAAGGGTCGACAGTTAAGAGGATGAACCGGGTAGAGGGAGCGGCTGCGCGGATAGCGTCGCGGTAGGCGCGTTTGAGGGCCGAGCAGGCAACCACGATCCCGTGGGGGTGTTCGGCCGCGAGTTCTGCGCCGACAAGGCGAAGCCAGGGCCATCTGTCTTCATCGGTGAGCGGTGTGCCAGTTGCCATTTTTTCGACGTTCGGCAAGGGGTGCAGGTCGTCAGCGTCCTTGAACCTTGCTCCGAGCCGGGCTGCGAGGGCGGCGCCGACGGTACTCTTTCCTGAGCCCGATACGCCCATGACGACGATGGGGCTGTGCACTACAGCGCTCCCTGTTGTGCTGTTCCTGCGGGGATCGGAACCATCCGGGTCACTTCGACAGGCTTTTCCAGCAGGCCTTCGAGGGAAGCATTCAGGCGTTTGACCGGTTCACCTTCGCCGTGGGCATCCAGCAGCGCAGCGGATTCCCATTTCTCAATCATGAGGATCTGGTTGTTTGGGGCTTCATGGATCGCGTAGAGCAGGCAACCGGGTTCCTGGTGTACTTCGCTGATGGCGGGGGAGAGAGCGGCTACGACCTGGTCGAAGGCCCCTTCCTTCGGGCTGAAAGCAGCGGTAACGACGATGGTCATGATGGGGTTCTCCTGGTGCTAGGGGTGCCGTGAGGGCGTGAGAGGGCCCTTGGGGACGCGGCACGGACCGACGGCAAAAGTCCGTCGGTCCGCGCCGAACATCCGCAGGGTGTTCTTCAGACTTACCTGCTGGCGGCGAGGTTTTCCTCAAGGGCAAGGGCCTCGGTTTCGCGGCGCAGTTCAAGGGCCTGGGCGAGTGAGTCGTCCATGATGACGTCTTCCCAGAGGACGATCCCACCCTTGGCTACGTCATTGCGGAGTTCCACGTGGTGGGCCAGCGCGACGGGCAGTGCGCCGGTAGTGACGGAGTGCTTCGCTGAAACGAGTTGGCCCCAGACGGTGTATCCGCCTTCGCCGTCGAGGAACTCACCGGCTTTGAGGTCTTTCTTGGCGGTGGCGACAACGTCGCCGAAGAATCCGATGGGCGAACCTGTGGGGATTCCGCGGAGGACGGCGTTGGCGATGGATAGGTTCAGTTCCAGGCCGACGTAGTGGTAGGGACGGTACAGGGCCGCGTACTGGCCGGTGGGGTCCGGGTGCCAGGGGTATTCGTTGAAGCAGCCGGAGACGTAGGCGTTCGTTGCCTTCACGACAACGAAAACGCCTTCCTGGGTGTTGTGGGGGATCCAGGTGCCGTCGCGGTTGACACTGGACATGACATCGACGGTCCCTTCGTGTGCGAGGGCTCCTCCGACGTCGGCGGGGCGGCAGATGGTGGCGATTTCCTCAACGTCTCCCGGGGTGAACGTCAGTCCGGTGTCAGAGGGCACCAGTCCTGCCCCGTTGGCGACGGCGGCCATTTCGATGGCGGCCTTGGTTCCGTCGCGGAAGGAGGTGTGCATGTTGGGGTTCAGCTGCCCGGAGTCGGTGAGTTCCTTGGAAAATTCCCAGTTTTCCCAGACGTTGTCCGGGTTCATCTCGTGGTAGTGCTCAAGGAATTTGGCGCCCTTGCCGGCGCAGACGACGTCGAATCCGCTGGTGCGGGCCCAGTCGACAAGTTCCATGATGAGGGCCGGCTGGTCGCCGTATGCCATCGAGTAGACAACACCGGCTGCTTCTGCCCGCTTAGCAAGAGCGGGCCCTGCCAGCGCGTCGGCTTCGACCGTGACCATGATGATGTGCTTCTTCGTTTCAATGGCGCGCAGGGCGTGCTTGACACCAACGATGGGGTTGCCGGTGGCTTCGACGATGATGTCGATGTCGACGTCGAAAAGCTCGTCAGCGTTGGCCACGATCGCGGTTGAGCGGTCCCGCAGCGCGGTTGCTATGTCGGGGGCGATCTGGTTCTTGGGCCAGCCAACAAGTTCGAAAGCACCTTCAGCGCGCTTGACGTTAATGTCTGCGATGGCGACAACGTGGATCCCGGGAATGTTGTTTGCCTGGGCCAGGTACATCGTTCCGTAGCGTCCGGCGCCGATCAGACCGACCCGGATGGGTTTTCCGTCGGCTTCGCGCTGGGACAGGAGGTGGTGCAGATTCATGGGTTGCCTTTCAAGGGATACGGCGCTGTTCCGGAAGGGTTGCGGGCTGGTCTGAGGTTGACCGCAGCTTTGGGGGCTCTACTTACTGACCTTGCGGCTTGCCCCCGTTGGTAGTGAGGCTGCCGAACAAGCGGGACCGAACTAAGGTAAAATAAGTGGAACCGGTACACTTTTATGTCACAGGGATAGGCTCAAGGTCAAGCCCCAGGCTGAAAAAGGTTTCCGGATGTCCAACGAAGTGCCAGGCAAGGAGTAGGCGTGCAGAAACAACCGACCATCCGCGATGTTGCCCAGGCGGCCGGGGTGTCCGTTGCGGTGGTCTCCCGGGTGCTGAACCCCGGGTCGGGTCCCGTCGCTGCAGCTACCCGCGGCAGGGTGAACGACGTGATGAAGAACCTCGGCTATCACCCCCGCACCGCAGCCAGGGAGCTTAAATTCGGCCCGCCTACAACCCTGGGGCTGCTGCTCGCCGACGTCTCCAACCCCTTTTTCGCCAGGCTGGCCGACCAGGTGGTGCAGGAAGCGCACTCGCGCGGAATCCAGGTGTTGCTGATGACAACGCAGGAGGATGATCAGCTGGAGTCCGAACGTCTGGCGACACTGATCGAACGCAGGGTCAGTGGGATTATCGCGACGCCGACGGGCAACAACCTGGCCACCTGGAAGCATCTCCAGGATCTGGGCACCGAGGTGGTGTTTGTCGATCGATCGATACCGTCGCTCCCTGAAGTTGATGTTGTCAGCATCGACAACTTTGAATCCGCCCGCTCTGCCACGGCGCTGCTCGCAGCGTACGGCCACCGCCGCATCGGGATCATCTCCGGACCGGCTTCCTCCACTACCGGCAGGGACCGGATTGCCGGCTATCGGCAAGCCCTGGAAACGGCCGGCTTGGATCAGGATGAGCTCCTCATACGGCACGCCGCGTTCCGCGGATCGGCGGGAGGAGATGCAGCGTCGGCGCTGCTCAGCATCGAGGACCCGCCCACCGCGTTGGTGGTGGCAAATACCGCCCAGGTAACCGAAGTCCTGCGGCGCCTCTCCCACGCAGGAATCGACATCCCCGGGACGCTGTCCGTCATCGTCTTTGAAGATTCACCCTGGACCGAACTCGTGACCCCGCCGCTGACAATCGTCAGGCAGCCCATAGATCTGCTCGCCCGGCATTCCGTGCAGCTCGCCTTGTCCAACACGCAGGGCAAGACGTCGGGAAAACCCAACGTCATACACGTCGCTGCCGAACTGGTCGAACGGTCCAGCGTTGCCCGGCTGCAGTTAGCGAAGTAATACGAAGCTGTCGTACGCTCCTCAATGTTTACAGCCGCGCCTGCCTGTGGTAAAAAAGTGTACCGGTTCCACTGGGGCCGAAATCTTCCACTAAGTTCTCTAGGCGTGTACCTGCACGCCCTAATCGCTATCTGCAAGGCGCTGGGCAAGCGGGCCGGGAAACAAGCAAGAGCAAGCCTTCTCGACCATATCCGCACAGCCCAGTACGCCTTGATCACCGCCATCAAAGCATCAGTACCCCTGTCCGTATAGGCCAGGAACGAGCAAGTATTCAAAGGAGAATCAGATGCCAAAACGCACCTTGGCCGCCGCAGCTGTGGCCGTCGCACTCACCGTTACTACTGTCCTCACCGGTTGCGGCGGGGGCGGGGCGCCCGGCGCCGGCGCACCCAGCACCACGGTCCGCCTCGGTATCGGCGACCCCGCAGCCTCTTCCATGGGCGTCTCCGCAAAGCACTTCGCCGAGAAGGTTGCCGAACTGAGCGACGGCAAGATCAAGGTCGAGACGTTCCCCGATGGCACGCTGTTTGGCGGAGACCAGAACGCAGCCGTCAACCTGCTTGGAAACGGCACGCTGGACTCGACCATCATGTCCACCTCGGTTTACGCGTCCTTCGAGCCACGAATGAATGCCATCAGCCTTCCCTACCTCTTCAAGGACTCGGAGGAGGTCACCAAGTACCTTGAAGGCAAGCCGGGCAAGGAACTGCTGGGCTCACTGGACAAGCTGGGAATCAAGGGCGTTTCCATGCTGACCCGTACTCCGCGGCATACCACCAACGCGCTGCGCCCCATCACCCAGCCCGAGGACTTCAAGGACCTGAAGCTCCGCGTACCGCAGAACGACCTCTGGGTTAAGTTCTTCGGCTCACTGGGCGCCAACCCGACGCCGATGGACTTCAAAGAGGTTTACACCGCCCTGCAGCTCGGCACGATCCACGGCCAGGAAAACCCTCTGGAAGTTCCAGTCAACAACAAGTTCTTCGAAGTCCAGGACTACCTCTCCATGACGGGCCACATCTCCGACGCCCTGGTCCTCGGGTTCAGCAAGAAGAAGTGGGACTCCTTCGATGAGGACACCCGGAAGGTCCTGCAGGAAGCTGCAGACGAGACCGCTGGCTTCAAGACAAAGTATGACAACGACGAAGCCACCAAAACCCTCGACAAGCTCAAGGGCGAAGGCGTGAAGATCAACGAGCTGACGCCCGAAGCCAGGGAAAGGTTCCAGGCGGCAGCGCAGAAGGTCTACCCCGAGCTTGAGGGCAAGGTGGGCAAGGAATTCGTCCAGTCAAGCCTTGAATTCCTCGGACGCTAAGGTGGCGGGTCCAGTGCAGGAGACGAGTTCAGCGCAGGATGGAACCGCCCCAACCCGGGGGACCGAACATCAGGCGGCCGAAGACAACATCAAGGTGGTTCCGGTAAGCGAAGTCTCGGAACCTCATGGTCTGATCTGGAAGGCCGTGGATGCTCTCCTCTTCGTCGGAATCACCGCGATGCTGCTCAGCCTTGCTGCCCAGATGGTCAGCCGGCAGATGGGAGCCTCGCTGCCATGGACCGAGGAACTGACCCGTTTCCTGTTCATGGACACCACCTTCCTGGGGATGGCAGCAGGCTTCCGGGCCGCCGTGCACCCGCGGGTGAACTTCGCGGTGGCGTGGGGACCAGCGTGGCTTAAGCAAGTCAGCATGCATCTTTACGCCATCTGCGGGACCGTGTTCTTCAGTGTCCTGCTCTACAAGACCTGGGAACTGATGCTGCAGCAGTACGCCGCCGGAGAGTCCAGTCCTGCCCTGGGACTGAAGATGTTCCTGGTAACCCTGCCCCTGGTGATCAGCGCGGCACTCGCCATCGTCGCCCATATCACGACCGTCTACTTCTCCCCGTACCTGCGTAAGAGGATCCTCCAAGGAGAGATGATCGCATGAGCCTGACCCTCCTGGGCATTTTCCTCCTCCTGCTGCTGCTGGGCGTTCCGCTCTCAGTCTCACTCGGCATTGGCGTCATCGCCACGCTGCTGATCTTCGACATCCCCCTGGACCTGTTGCCCCAGTCCATGATGAGCTCCATGAACAGCTTCCTGCTGGTTGCTGTCCCCTTGTTCGTCCTGGCCGGCAACCTCATGGCCGGAGGGGGTATTTCGGACCGCATCTTCCGTGGCGCCGAAGTCATCTTCGGCCGCTTCCGTGGCGGCCTTGGCCAGGTGAACATCGCATCGAGCGCGATCTTCGGCGGCATCTCCGGTTCCTCGGTGGCCGACATCGTCAGCCTCGGCAAGATCGAGATCAAGGCCATGACGGACCACAAGTACCCGCGCCCCTACGCGGCAGCAATGACCATGGTCACCGCTACCCTGTCCTCCCTGATACCGCCGAGCATCCTCATGATCATCGCCGCCTCGACCGCGAACGTCTCGGTAGGCGCGGCGCTCGCGGGAGGATTTGGACCATCCATTGTCCTGATCATGGTCCTGATGATTGTGAATTTCTTCCTGTCGGTACGCCATGGTTACGGCGAGGTCTCAAGGACGCCTTTCAAGAAGGGCCTGAGGATCGTCCTCGGGGGAATCCCGGCTATGGGCGGCCCGGTGATCATCCTGGTGGGCATGTTCAGCGGGCTCGTCACGCCCACGGAGGCGGCCGCCGTCGCCGTCTTCTACAGCCTGTTGGTTGGCATCTACGTCTACCGGGACATGAAGTGGCGCCAGATGCCCAAGATGATCGTGGACGCCGGCCTCACCACCGGCACCATCCTGCTCATCGCCATGATCGCCGGCGTCGCCTCTTACATCTTCACCATTGACGGCCTGCCGGCAAAGGTCAGCAGCTGGTTGCTGAGCGTCAGCACCGACCCCACCATCGTCATGCTGTTGATCGGCCTGATCCTGATCATGATCGGAACCGTGATGGACAAAGTCGCAGCCATCCTGCTTTGCACACCGGTGCTCATGCCCGCGGCCGTGTCTTCCGGCGTGGATCCCATCCACTTCGTCGTCTTCCTCGTTGCCGCCCTTGCCGTTGGCCTGGTCACGCCGCCTGTCGGTGTCTGCCTGTTCGCGGCGTCCTATGTAAGCGGACTGCCGATGGAGAAGATCGTGAAGGCCGCGGTGCCGCTCTACGTTGTCATGGTGATTGCCATCGTCATGCTGGCCGTCTTCCCGCAGCTCATCCTGTGGCCGTCTGACCTCCTGACCAAACAGTAACGCCTGCCCTTAGTTCGCTGTCCCATCCAGTCGCAGAAACAGGAAAACCATGCCTCCCGGTTCCACTGGGGCGCCGCGGTCTCCCGTCCTGTTCCGTGTACCTGTACGCCCTAATCCCTAAAGGATCCCAATGCCTGAACGTGACCACCCAGCGCTTGCCCTGATGGGATTAGGGCCGATGGGGGAACCCATGGCGCGCCGGCTGCTGAAGGGCTACGGCGAGCTGACAGTCTGGAACCGGACTGCTTCGAAGGCTGAAGCCTTTGCGGGCCTGGGCGCCCGCGTTGCCACCTCACCTTTTGAGGCGGCCGCCGACATCGTTCTCACCGTGTTGCCGGACCTAAGCCACGTCGAATCGTTGCTTCCGGGAGAAGAGGGGCTGATAGCCGGATGGACAGCCCGGGATATTGCCCAGCCGATACTCGTCGTGCACGGGACCGTCTCGCCCGGGGCTGTGGCGGCCTTTGGCGAACGGATGCTCCGCGAACACGGCGTCCGAGTCTTGGACGCCCCCGTCAGTGGCGGCACGGTGGGCGCTGCCAACGGCACCCTGAGCATCATGGTGGGCGGGGACGAGGACACGTTCAGCTCGGTTACCCCGGTGTTCGGGTTTATGGGCAGCACCATCCGGTACATGGGCCCGGGAGGTTCGGGCGCACTCGCCAAAGCCTGCAACCAGATCGTGGTAGCCGGGACAGTCACCGCAGTTTCCGAAGCCATGCTTCTCGCGCGCGGCGGGGGACTGGATCCATCGGTGATGCTTGAACTGCTTCGGGGTGGGCTGGCCGACTCCGAGGTGCTGCGCCAAAAAGGGCACAGATGGATTGACGGCGACTTCACAGGTGGTGGCAGCGCCCAAAACCAGCTCAAGGACCTCAACTTCGTGCTGGGGGCGGCTAAAACAGCACACCTGGAGCTACCCTTGGCCACGGCAATCCAGGATCTTTTCGAGGACATGGTCGCCAGGGGCGACGGCCCCCTTGACCACACAGGGATACTCCGGACCCTTGCTCAGCGCAGCAGCGCTCTCACTGAGACCTAGAAGTCCCCACGAAAGGTTCCCAGCGGTGTGCTCAGAGCCTGAGTTGAAGCCGGTCCCTGGCTTGAGTGGATTGAGGCTCCGCGGCGCGCCCGCCCGCGCCTCCGCCCCCGCTGGAGACCGGCTTCACCCGCCGGAGTGCGGCGAGGATTGCCCGCCCCACCACGGCGATGCCGATGATGGTGGTGACGGCACGCAGCGTGTCCCAGCCCGCCGTCGACGTCACCAGTGAGTACAGCAGGAAGCTGCTCAGGTTGGTGGCCAGCGGAGCGCCGGGCTCGTAGGAGATGCCGGTGCCGGCGCCCACCGCGAAGGGCCAGAACCACAGGTTGGTCAGCAGGCCGAACAGGTAGGACGCCACAATGCCGTAGCCGCACAGCATCCACAGTTCGGCCTTGCCCCGGACGCGGCGGGGGAGCAGCCCGGCTCCCGCGCCCACCCACGCGCAGGCGAAGATCTGGAACGGCGTCCACGGCCCGATCCCGCCCCACAGGGCACTGGACACCGCGATGGTTGCGGCCCCAAGCAGCAGGCCGAAACGGGCACCGAACGCCCGTCCGGCAAGGATCAGCAGGATAAAGACCGCTTCCACGCCGCCGACGCCGGTGCTCGCCACCCGCACCGCGGAACCTACTGCGGCCAGGACGCCAAGCAGCGCCACCATGTGTGCGGAGCGGACCGACCCGTCGAGGGATACGACGACGGCGACGGCTGCGAGCGGCGCAACCGCCAGCGCCGCGTAGGGGAGGGCGGCCGCAGCATCCTGCGGGAGGGCCGCGGCAAGCAGCGGCCAGCAGAACGCCCCGAGGGCCAGAATGTTCGCTGCTGTGAGGACGGCGAGTTCCACACCCCGGGGCATGCGAATGTGGCGGGGCTTCTTCGCGCTGTGGGAGTCAGTTGGTTCGTCGACGAACTTGGGTGCCGGGATCCGTGATGTTGCGGCGGGCTGGGCAATGGCGGCATCCGCAGGAGCGGCTTCTGTTCCAACAGAAGGTACGACGCCGTCACTCATCGGCAGGATCCGGGCACCGAGGCCGTGGGCAAAGTTGAGGTCGTGAGTGGCGATGAGGACTGCGGCGCCGGCATCCGCCGCGGCCCGCAGCGCCGCGGAAACTGCTTGGCGCGCCGCCGGATCGAGGCCTCGCGTCGGCTCATCAATCAGGAGCACGTGGGGATCGTCCATTGTCTGCAGCGCGATCGCCAGGATTCTTCGCTCTCCGGCAGAAAGGTCCCGCGGATGCTCGTGGGCAATGGGCATCGCTTCTCCGCGCAACCGGGCCAGGTGCGACGCCGCCGAACCGGGCGCGGGCGCGGTGCCCGTCCGGCGGGCCAGGCGCCGCTCGGCGGCGCGAAGCTCTCCTGCGACGGTGTCGCGGGTGAAGAGGTCGTCCGAGGCGTCCGGCACAAGGGCGACCCGGCCGCCGTCGGCCCTGCCGCCGTCGTACGTTTTTAGACTTCCTTCACCGATGCCTTCAGCCAGGGCGAGTGCCACCAGGAGGGACGACTTCCCGGCCCCGTTCGGCCCCACCAGGGCCACCACTTCGCCACGGTGCAGGGCCAGGGACGCGTCGCGCACGAGTGGCTTGCCCTTGCGGTGCACAGCGAGGTTCGCCGCCGTCAGTACGGGCGGGACGCCCACCGGTTCCGCCGGCGGTTCCGGGAGCTCGCCCGGGTGCAAAGGCGCGGAGGGCGCGCTGCCTGGCACCAGGGCGCCGCCATCGATGGTCCACCAGGAATCGGCAACCGGCGCGAGCGCTTCCGCCCGGTGTTCGGCCACGACGACGCAGACACCGGCGTCGCGGGCGAGTGCTTCAAGTACAGCGATGACGCGGGCGCGGGCCGCGCTGTCCAGGTCGGCGAGGGGCTCATCCACCAGGAGCAGGGCGGGATGATCCACAACAGCGGAGGCGATGGCGACGAGCGTGGCCTCGCCCGCCGAGAGGGTGCTGAGGTTCCGGTCCAGCAGCGTGGACACCCCAATCCGTTCGGCGACCTCCGTCACCCGGGCCTTGATGGCGGCGGAAGGCATGCCGCGCAGCTCAAGGGCGAGGGAGATTTCGTCCCGGACCCGGGTGCTGGCGAAGGCAGCGCGGGGGTTCTGCAGGACGACGCCGATATGGCGTGCGGTGTCGCGCGGCGGCGTGGCGGCGCGGTCCGCTGCGGCGACGCGCACGGTGCCGGAGAGTTCGCCGCCGTCAACGTGGGAAAGCAGGCCGGCGATGCCGCGCAGGATGGTGGACTTGCCGGAGCCCGTGGGCCCGGTAATGACAGTGATGGACCCGCTCGGCGGCGCGAACCCGGCGACGCGGACAGCCGCATCACCAATGCGGAACCGGGCGTCGCGCACCAGAAGCGGGCCGCCTACGTCGTTCCTTCGTTGATCTGCCGCCCGGCTCCCGAAGCCGCGCAGCTCCAACGCGGCGGCAACGCGGCTGGCGTGCTCCAGCGTGCGTTCAAGCACGGGCACCAGGGCGCGGGGTCCAAACTTTTCGCCCCGCAACCGGAACGCCAGGCGTACGGAAGTGACGGCGTCGGCCAGTGCCGGGAGCGCCGCCCATGCCACGACGAGCGTGCGGGCCAGCCCCTGCATGGGGCCGCGGCGGGCCAGGTGCACAAAGCCGCGGGCCACATCCACAAATGCGTTCAGCAGCCCGAAACCGACAAAGAGCCCGGCAATCGGCAGGGCGGACAGGACCGCCGCCCACAGGCCGGGGCCGGTGACCGGGCCGAGGAAGACCACGTGGGCGTACGGGGGCGGCAGCCGCATGGCCGGCAGGTCGAGCAGGAGGGGCGAGCCAAGGCCCGCGCCGTTGAAGAGGACGCGGTAGATGACCCGCGCCGCGATGAACACGACGGCGAGAGCAATGCCGGCGCGCAACGGCGCGGGTCGAAAGGTCATGCCGCGGGGGCGGCCGGTTCGCCGTCGACGGTGAAGAGCAGTTCCAGGCTCTGGCCCGGGCTGACCTGCAGGGTGGCGAGGCCTTCCTGTGCGTACTCCCAGGCGCCGGCGTCCTTCTTGAGCCAGAGGGACCAGTAGGCGAAGGCGGCGGGCATGCCGGTGCATTCTTCCTTGTACGTGCCAGCCTTGTGCTTGATCTCGAAGTCCGCGGCGGGCACGCCGTTAACCCGGCACACCAGCTCGTTGGGGTACTGGGTGGTGCCCACGGTCTTCACATTGGCTTCTTCGAGCACCTTGGACGCCGCGGTGGGACCCTCCACAGGAACGCACACGTTCTTATCGGCCGCGGCCTGCTTCAGGGAGCCCGAATCGACAATGACCTTCACGCCGTCGCAGGGCCCGGACGTGCTGGGCGCGGCGCTGGCGGCGGAGCTCGACGAAGCGGCTGCGGAGGAGGCCGGAGCCGAGGTGGTGGGCTGGCTGGCCGGAGCGGAACAGGCGGCGAGGGTAAACAGGAGACCGGCGGCGGCGAGGGAGCTCGCGGCGGCCGTGCGCATCTTAGTCAAAGTCACTTGTTAAGGGTAGGGCGTTGGCTGTCCTTATCCGGATGCGGTGGCGTTGTGTGACGCTGGGGCTGCAGTGGTTCGCACGCGGCCCCGGCCTGACAAGCCGGTATTTCGCAGTTACTGTCAAGACATGCACCCGGCGACGCAAAAGCTGGCCCCTGCTGATGAGGCGAACCTGGTGCTCGACCACGCCGGGCAGGTCAACGTGTTCCTGGCCGCCTGCCTGCTCGGGCCGGGCGGTTTCCTGGCTCCGGACGGCACACCGGACATGGCACGGCTGCGGGCGGTTCTCCGCGAACGGATTGCGGATTTGCCGGCGCTCCGCAAAAGAGTAACCACAGTGGGCCGCCGGCATCACTGGATGGAATCCGTGCCGGACATTGATCACCACATCCGCCTCGTAGGTCCCGTCGATGGTCTTGCGGGATTTCAGGACAAGTGTGCCGAGCTGATGGGCCAGCCGCTGGCATGGGACCGCCCGCTGTGGGAGGTCCTGGTGGTACCGGGCGCCTCAGCGGCGGGACCGGGTGTTGTGCTGCGGATCCATCACGCGGTGGCCGATGGCATGACAGCGGCGGTGATCGTGCAGCAGCTCTTTGACCCCGGGGAACCGGGGGAGCGGCCGGCGGGTGAGGCGCATGTGCGCCGGGCGGAGCAGGCGCCGCAGCACCAGCCCAGGAACGGCTTACGCCGGACCCTGGGGCGGATCTGGATCGGCCTGCGCCGCATCCAGATGACCCTGTGGGGCCACGGCGTGGGCGGCACGGTGCTGCTCGGCGAGCGCAGCGCGCACCGTGGAGTCGCTTTTCTCCAGACAGATATTGAAGCCTTGGCGACGGCGGTGCGCCCTCGGGGTGCCACCGTAAATGACGCACTCCTGGCCGCCTCGGCGGCCGGCTTCCGGGCGGTCCTTGAAGCCGCCGGCGAGCCGGTTCCCGCCCGGCTTCCGGTGTCAGAACCGGTGGCGCTGCGCCGCCGTGGGGGTGCACGGAACCAAGTGGGAGTCATGCTTGTACAGCTGCCGCTCGGGGAGCCCAACCCCGATGAGCGTCTTCGGTTGATCGCCGAGCAGACCCGGGAGGAGAAGCTGCGGGCGAGGGACCAGGGCACGTTGGAGTTTATGCGCGGGCCGATCGGTGCATGGATCCTGGACCGCCTCTCCCGGAAACAGCGTCTCGTTGCCGGGTTTGTCACCAACGTGCCGGGTCCGAAAGGGACATTCCATCTCGCGGGAGCCCCCGTTACGGCCCTCTGGCCGGTTGCGGTTATCGCAGGAGACGTCCGGCTCGGTGTCGCGGCTGTTTCGTACGGCGGCAACCTGTGTTGCGGCATCCACTTCGACGCGATGCATGTGCCGGGCGACGTCTTTGCGTCTGCGATGGGCGGGGAGATGGCGCGCCTGGGAAAGTGAACGCAGTGCTGCGGCGCAGCTTAGAGTGAGCGGACGACGGCGGGAGGTTACCGCCGTCGTCCGCTTTGTTCCCTTGAGGTACTTGGGGCGGGCCGGCGCCGACTTCCGGGTGATGCAAGCAGCAACCGGCTAAGGGCGCTCGTCGATACCGCACCATTCGGCGATAAACAGGGCGATGCTCTTGGTGATGCTGCGAATCGACTCCACAGACACACGCTCGTCGAAGCCATGGATAGCCTCCGAAACGGGGCCGTAGACCAGCGCCGGAGTGTCCGCATAAAGGCTGAACACCCGTCCGTCCAGATAGCCCGGTGTGGTGAAGCTTGCCAAGTCGCGCCCATAAACGCGCCGGTGGGTGCGTTCAAGCAACGTCTCGGCATCGCTCCCCGGTTCCAGCACGTAGCCTTCGGAGAAGAAGCCGGTCTTCGTGGGGACAGCATTGATGGGAGCCTCGCCGCCGGCCAGCAGGGCGAGGCATTCCTGGAGTTCCGCCCAGGCATCTTCCGCGGTGGTGCCCGGATACAGTGCTGCCCGAACATCGAATTCACACCAGGCAGGCACGCTGGAAGGCCAGTCCCCGCCCGCGATGCCGCCGAAGTTGAAGTTAATGGGGTGGTCCAGATTTTCGAAGTACGGGTGCGAGCCACGGTCCGCGTTCCACTTTTCCTCAACCTCCCGCAAGGCGGACATGGCTGTATAGGCGGCGTCAATGGCGTTGAACCCGGTGTTCATCTCGCGCGGATGGGTCGGGCTGCCGGTGACCCGTACTTTGAACCAGAGCACGCCGACGTTGGCGCGCACCAGCATGTCATCCTCGGGCTCGGGAATGATCACAGCGTCTGCGCGGTAATTGCGCATCAGGGCGGCAAGGGAACCGTTGCCGGTGCATTCTTCCTCCACCACGGACTGGAAGTGGATGCGGCCCGCGGGTTCAAATCCGGCGGCCCGTACGGCATCGAACGCGAAGAGGTTCGCGGCGAGCCCTGCTTTCATATCCCCGGCACCCCGGCCGTACATCCAGCCGTCGATAATGGGAGCGTCCCAGGGGGACCGGGACCAGGACTCGGACGGACCTTCGGGAACGACGTCGACGTGGCCGTTAAGGATCAGGGAGCGGCCACGTTCCGTGGCAGGCCGGTAGGTGCCCACCACGTTGGTGACCCCTTCGTATGAAACGGTCACCGCGCCATGGCCTTGATGCGTTGACAGGTCTTTGGCGTTCAGCTCCCACCGGTCCATCTCAAGGCCGCGGCCGGCCATGGCTGCATGCATCAGGTCCTGGGCGCTGCCCTCCCTGGTGCGCAGTGATGGGTGCCTCACAAGCTCCTGCGTAAAGGAGAGTTGGGCATCGAAGGCCGCGTCAACGGCGTTCAGGATCCGCTGGGTGTGGTCGTCACCGATCATGTTCGTTCTCCTAAAGAGTGGGGAGCCGTCCGGTGGACGGCTCCCCACTTGCTGATGGTTGAGCTCGCATCGTGCGGCCGCGTACCTAAGATCCGCGGCCGGCGGCGTTAGCTGCTGGCAACGAGCCTCTTGTCCTGAACGCGCAGGCGCTCGCCGAGGAAACCGCCGACGGCAGTGAGCAAAGAGATGATTACCAGGATCAGCGCGGCGCCCCAGGACTGGTTGCCGGAGATTCCAAGCATGGCGGTGGCCAGCAGCGGCATGAAGCCGCTCGTGGCGCCCGCAATGTTGTAGCCCAGGGCCACACCGGAGTAGCGCAGCTTTGGCGTGAACAGTTCGGTCAGCAGGGCGCCGTTTACGGCGTAGGCGACCGCAATGAGGATGATGCCTATGGTGATAGCCAACGTAATCATCAGCGGGGACTTCGTGTCGATCATGGCGAAGAGGGGGAAGGCCATGATTGCGCTGAGGATGCCGCCCCACATAGTGACCTTGCCCGGCCCGATCTTTTCGGCCAAGCGGCCCATAAAGAAGGTCACGACGATCTGGGCGGCCGCCGCCACCAGCGTGGCGTTAACCATGACGCCGCGGTCCACGCCCAGGGTGTTTGAGCCGTAGCTCACCACAAACGTGGTGATCATGTAGAAACCGCCGACGCCGAGCAGTGCGGCGAGTACTGCCACGACCAGGCGGCCGCCTGCATGGCGGAAGACTTCAAGCGCCGGGACCTTGGCTGTTTCGCCTTCGGCAAGGAGGTCCTTGAAGATGGGGGATTCCTCGACCTTCAGCCGGATCCAGAGTGCAACGCCCAGCAACGGGAAGGCCAGGAGGAACGGGATGCGCCAGCCCCAGGCGTCGAAGGCCTCAGACGGGAAGAGCAAAACCACCGCGAATGCGCCGGAGGCCAGCAGGGTAGCGACCGGCGAGCCGACCTGGACCAGCGCTGCATACCGGCCGCGCTTTTCCACCGGCGCGTGCTCAACGGCCATGGTGACTGCACCGCCCCACTCGCCGCCCACTGCCAGCCCCTGGACCAGGCGCAGCACCGCCAGCATGATCGGCGCTGCCAGGCCGATTGTCCCAAAGTCCGGCAGAAGGCCGATGAAGGCTGTGGCCACTCCGATCATGACGATGGTTGTCAGCAGCGCCGGCCGGCGGCCGTAGCGGTCGCCGATGTAGCCGAAAATAACGGCACCGATGGGACGGGCTGCGAAGCCAACGCCGAAGGTGGCGAAGGAAGCCAGCAGCGCGGCTGTGGGATCCATGTTGGTGAAGAACAGCCGGTTGAATACGAGCGCAGCTGCCGTGCCGAAGAGGTAGTAGTCGTACCACTCCAGCGCCGTCCCAACGAATGCGGCGCGGGCAATCTTGCCCGCGTCCTTCCCGGAAACGGCTGGCGGTGCACCTGCCGCGGCGGGTGCTGAAGGTGAGGTCGTCACTGTTGGGCCTTTCGGACGTGTGTTGGGGATTCGCATCGGCGCTTCCATGGCGGTCGACGGGCCGAGGGCTGTGGAGCTCATACGGAGATGCGATGGTTATTCGAGATTAGGAGAGTGCTATATCCCTGAACAATGACAATTTCCACCGGGTTTTATAGAACGGATTGGGCATTTTCACAAAGCGCCGCTGGAGGCTTCGTATCGGCTGAGCGAGACAAGTGCCAAGGCGGCCTGCGCTGGCACTGTCAGGTCAAGCCCAATCACATCCTGCAGGCTGTGCAGGCGGTTCACTACGGTGTTCCGGTGGCAGTACAGTTCCGCAGCGGTCTCCTTGATCGATCCGGTCCTGGCGTAACTGCGCGCGACCTGAAGCAGGCGGTGCCGTTCGTGCGGACTGCAGCGGTCCAGCGCATGCTTCACGGGATCGGAAAAGCCCGGGAGGGTGTCTTCCAGCAGTCCGGAGGCGATCCGCATCCATGCGTCCTGCATCGTGGAAAGGCCTGAGCCGGTGCCGTTCTGCTCGGCCAGTGCCAGCGCTGACGCCGCGGCCGCCGGAACAGATGCAAGCCCCGTGACGTCGGGCACGTAGCCCGCGGGGAATTCCGGGTGCTCCTGCTGCCAGGTCTTCCCCTTGCGCTGGTGGCGGAAGAGATAAAGGGATCCGGCGTTTTCATACAGGCACGTGCGGTAGTCGGAGGCGTACTGGCGCTGGGCTTGCGGCAGTGACTTTGACGTCACTGCCAGCACTTCAAAGGTCCCGTTGGCATCCAATCCCAGTGCCCCGGCCATGTCCTCGACTTCATTCGGGGAGTCAAGATCGGTGTTGAACAACCGGGACAGCAGCCTCTGTCGATACAACTGCCTGTCGCGGGTAAGGAGCGCTTCCTCTTCCGCGTAGGCCTGTTGGATGTTGCTGACGTAGCCCTCGACCGTATCCAGGATCCGGTCCATGTTGGCAACCAGGGCGCCTACTCCCTCTTCGCCCGCGACCCGTTCCAGCCCCTTCCACAGGACACGGAAGTCATTGCGGACAGCTTCAAGGAAGGCATCCAGCGGGACCCCCTGGCGTGCGCGACGGATGGCCACCTCCCGGGGAAGGGCCTTCAGGTCATCCGGAAGTTCGAGGCCCGCCATCTGGAGCAGGAACATGTCCATGGTGTCCACGGCGGTGCGGTGGACGTCCCATTCCGGAACCTGGGCGTCCCCGTAGGAAACCGCGGAGAAGCGCTCCAGGAAGTCGGACACCAGCAACCGGCGCTGATCCCACAGTTTCTGAATCAGATCGGTCCACTCCGGTTCGCTGGAGCCATGTAGGCGGAACTCCCGTGGTGGCGCCGGAGGGCGGCCGGGTTCGCCCTGTGTTGTGGCTGTCATGCAACTATTTTATGCAAAAGCTCAAATATTGGCTCCAAACCGGCGGTTTTTGTCCATTGGGTGCTGCAATGTTCCAGGGTTGAATGATACGGCAGCAGCTTTAACGCAACCCGACCCTGGGCCACATCCGGGACGACCACCAGTGAGGATCCATGCCCTTCGATCTCCTGATCCACAATGCCCGCATACTGACGCAGGACCCAGCCCGGCCGCGGGCGAATAGCCTGCTCATCCATGACGGCAAGATCCTTGCGGTGGATCCCGACGGCGATCTTGCCAGGTATGCCCACAGCGTCATCGACGCGGACGGGACAACGGTTGTTCCCGGGTTCAATGACGTCCATGCGCACAGCGTGTGGTTCGGCCTCGGGCTGATGGAGGCGAACCTTGGAGAGGCCGCAAGCCTTGAGGACGTGTACCGCATTGTCGCCCGGGCCGCAGCAGGGCTGGCAACGGACGAGTGGGTGGTGGCCTCGGGCTACAGCCCTCTGCTGCTCGGGGGCCAGCAGCCGGACCGGGACCGCCTGGACGCGGCGGCCGGTGGCCGTCCGGTCTGGATCAAGCACTCCTCGGGCCATGCCTGCACCCTGAACGGCGCCGCACTGGCGCGGGTGGCAGCCGGCGCGGACCTCACCGGGCCCATTGACGGCGGGCTGGTGGTCATGGATGCGGACGGTCGTCCTACCGGGCTGCTGGAAGAAAATGCCATGCGGCTGGTCCAGGACATTATGCTGCCGTATCCACTGGAAACCATTGAGCGGGCACTGGACCTCGCCACCACGCACTATCTTTCTGAAGGAATCACGAGTGTCACCGACGCTGGCATTGCCGGCGGCTGGATCGGCTACTCGCCCCGCGAGTTTGCCGCCTACCAGAACGCCCGGGACAAGGGCCTTCTCAGCGTCCGGATGCAGACGATGATGGTCCTGGATGCTCTCCACGCCGTTCCTGGCCACTCGACTGACCCGGTGTCACGGGGTCTTGATGCCGGCATACGGTCCGGCCTGGGAGATGAGTGGCTGAGGCTGGGGCCGGTCAAGATTTTCAGCGACGGATCCCTCCTGGGCAGTACCGCCTACATGACCGAAGACTATCTCGGATGCCCGCACAACCACGGATACCTGCAGATGGGTGCGGACGAGCTGCGCTCCTCGGCGCTCGAGGCTTACCGGGCGGGCTGGGCCATCGCGATGCACGCTATCGGGGACCATGCCGTTGACCATGCCATAGAGATTATTACTGAGGCCCAGGAAAGCTACGGGCTCAACGGATTGCCCAACCGGATCGAGCATGGCGGCGTGGTCCGCCCCGAGCAGCTGGACCGGATCGCCGCCGCCGGCATCGTCCTTGTGCCCCAGCCGCACTTCATCACTGAGTTCGGTGACGGGATGGCCGGGCTGTTGGGGCCGAGGAGGACGGCCTGGTCCTACCGGGCGAAGAGCCTGCTGAATCGGGGCGCGGTACTCCCTGGAAGTTCAGACCGCCCCGTCTCCAAAGGCCGGCCCCTCGATGTCATGCAGTCGTTCGTGGAGCGGCGCACGCCGTCGGGCGGCATCTACGGCCCGGATGAGCGGATCAGCGCAGCCGAGGCGCTGTCCGCCTATACCACCGGTTCCGCGGCTGCGACGGGAACAGCTGACGTCAAAGGGCGCCTGGCCCCGGGATTTCTTGCCGACATTGTGTTCCTGGACCAGGACCCCACCGCCGTGGCGCCGTCGGACATCGCGAGCACTGAAGTCTTGGCCACGGTGGTAGGAGGCGAGATCCGCTTCGGACACCTGAACGTGCCCGTCAGGACCAGCGGGGCAGAGCTTGAACCAGCATTGACAGGGAAGGAAACCCGATGAGCACCACTGATACTCAATTCCTGGAAGATTTCGCGGAAATGTCCCGCTTTGGTGCCACACCCGGCGGCGGCGTGGACCGGCAGGCGGGCACCCAGGCCGACCACGCCACCCGGAAATGGTTCGGTGACTGGCTGGCCCGGCACGGATTCGAAGAAACGGTGGACGACGCCGGCAACCAGTTCGGGACCGTTGAGCTGAAGCCCGGCGCACCGTACGTTTTGGTGGGCTCACACCTGGACTCGCAGCCCTTGGCGGGCCGATACGACGGCGCCTATGGTGTGCTGGCCGCAGCGTACGCATGTGCTCGTGTGGCTGAGGAATTCGGGGCCGGAACCCAGGCGCCCGCCTACAACCTGGCGGTGGTGAACTGGTTCAACGAGGAAGGCAGCCGGTTCGCCCCGAGCATGATGGGAAGCTCCGTTTTCACAGGGAAGATGCCATTGGAGAGTGCCCTGGCCACTATCGATGGCGGAGGCATAACTGTCGGCCAGGCCCTTGCCGGGGGGCACCGGAGGCCGGATGGGAAAGCGCCTGGACTGGCCAGCGTCGCCCTCTACGCCGAGATCCATATTGAGCAGGGCAGGACGCTGGAAGAGAGCGGAACCGACGTGGGGATCGTCCACCGGACCTGGGCCGCCAGCAAGTACCGTGTCACCGTCGATGGAGCCCAGTCCCACACCGGCGCCACCCGCATGGAGGACCGCCGTGACGCGCTCTATGGGGCAGCATTGGTCATCACGGCCGCGCGTGAACTGACCGCTGAATTCGAACCTGGTTTGCTCCACACCTCCGTTTCGGAAATGAACGTGCTGCCTAATTCTCCGGTGACGGTTGCCCGCCAGGTGCTCATGAACCTGGACCTCCGCTCCCCGGACGAGGACGTGCTGGCCCGGGCTGTTGCGCTGTTGGACAAGCGGATTATCGACGCCGCGGAAAGCTCCCGAACCGCCATCGCCCTGGAACTGACGCACAGCTGGGGACTCGTGGGCTACCAGCCCGCCGGCGTGGAACTGGGCAGGAAAAGCGCTGAGCATCTGGGGTTCACCCACGCCGATGTCATGACCGTCGCAGGCCACGATTCGACAAACCTGAAGGACGCGGTGCCCACGGTGATGCTATTTGTGCCGAGCGTGGAGGGCATCTCCCACAATGAGGCCGAATACACCCGCGATGACGACGCGCTCCGCGGGATGGAGCTGCTCACCGAGGTGACGCGCAGGCTGGCCCAGGGGGACCTACGAAAGGAGAACCCGCGTTAAGAAGAGCACTGATGTTGCCATCTCCACACGTGGACTTGCCTGCTAAAACCGGGTGGTGCCGCGCAGTTTGCGGGGGCGGCCGTCCGGGTCCACGAAAAAGCGGTTCGCGGGAGCCGCCCAGAGACGCTGCAGGGGCGTCACCGGTTCCGTAACGTGGTGCCGCGCATGTCCTTTGGGGCGCGGCCCGTCGCTTCCGGACTGGTGCCACTCGTCCAGGGCATCGGCGGCGGCATTCCACAGGCCGAGGCCGTCTGCCGGATCGTTGAGCCGGGGGGCATCCTGGTCCAGGCCCAGGTGTTCGGCCCAGAGCTGGAGCCGGAGCGAGTGGGGCAACGGACGGGAAGAACCCGGACCCGTGCCAACGCCGGGCTCGCCACGCTGGCCGGCAGAGGTGTCAATGACCGCGCAGGTCAGCTCGCTGTCCGTGGTCCAGGACCGGCGGTTGAAGTTGTCCGACCCGCAGGTGAACCAGGTGTCGTCAATGATGCAGACCTTGGCGTGGACATAGATGGGAGTCCCGGCCCTGTTCTCGAGGTTGAACACCCCGAACCTGTCCGGTGCCACGCGGCGTATTGTCTCAATGGCGCGCAGCTGGCCCAGCCGCTTGGGCGGCCCGCCGAGCGCACCGTCCGAATCCGGGTAGCGCGGCACCACGGCGATCACGTTCAACCCGGGCTTCTGCTCGAGGGCCGCCGCGATTCCGGCTGCCACCTCCGCCGACCACAGGTACTGGTCCTCGATGTAGATCAGCGAACGGGCCAGGGAGAAGGCCTTCGTGTAGGCCTGGGCCACGCTCCGCTCACCACCCGGGGCGAAGGGGAACGGCGGATGCTTCACGCCGTAGGTCCGCAGCAGCTGCACGGCATGGGGGCCGGCCGGCGGCGGCGGCGGCGCAGTCTCCGGCAGTGGTTTGGGATGCCGGGGCATGTCGGCCAGCCGCTGCAGCAGCATCCGGTACGGCGTGCGCCGGTCCAGGGGATGGGGGTCGTTCCACCTCTCCGCGAACAACTCCAGAACATCAGCCACCACCGGGCCCCGGAGTTCGAGGGCGGCGTCGTGCCACGGAGGTTGTTTCCCGTACCGCGGATCCATCTCCACCGCCTGCGGATCACCCATGTGGCCGGCGTCGTCCCGGCGGCTGTGGGACAGGTCGATTCCGCCAACGAACGCGACGTCCCGCGAAGGGTCGTTGCGGTTGCGGATGACGAACAATTTCTGGTGGTGGCAGCCGAAGAGGCGCACGCGCTGGTCCAGCAGCACCTCGCCGCCGGCGTCGTTGATCTGGCGGCTGAGGTGTTCGTTGGACAGGTTGCTCATGGGGGCAGAGACCCGCTCTCCGTGGGACCTCCAGACCAGGCCGCGCACTTCCACTCCCGCCCGGGCCAACCGCGCCAGCAACTCGCCGATCGTCGGCCCGTCGTCCGTAAGCTTTTCGTCGCCGTCGCCTCGCCAGTCGGTGAACCATACACGGTCGCCCGGTTGAAGTGCGGACAGCTCCTCATGGAGCCGGGCGAAGTAGGCTGCCCCATGAACCAGGGGCCGCACCAGGTTGCCCTCAGACCAGGCCTGCGATCCGGCACCTTCCGCGTGCACGCTGGTGGCAGCATGTCCCCGCTCAGCACCACTCAAGAACCAGTAACCGGCACTACTGTCCACTCGATGTTCCCTTCGAGGCCCAAGGCCGCCCTCATTGTCCGCCCTGGTTAGTAGCCTACGACGGTGTTGACCAATGTCACCGGCGCTTGATGGGAAAGCGGGCCTTCGTTAGAGGGGGAGTTCCATGAAGACGCTGTTGGGGTCCACGGTGTAGCCGGCAAACGGCGGGCACTCGGTGAAGCCGTTCCGGGCATACAGGCGCCGGGCCGGAGCGAAGTAGTCCTCGGTTCCGGTCTCAAGATAGACGCGCTCCAGGTTCCGGGCGCGGGCGTCGTTGAGGATGTGGCGGAGCATCAGCGTCGCCACGCCCCGTCCGCGTGCGCTTGCCGTGGTGCGCATGGATTTGATCTCGCCGTGGAGCGTGGACCCGGGTGGGGACCCCAGGAGCTTGAGCGCGCCGCACCCCAGCAGATCACCGTCCTCGCGGGCCGTCCAGAATGTGATCGACGGCCCGGACAACGCGGTGTGGTCCAGGGCATGGACGCTTTCGGCCGGGGACGTGGCGTACATGTCCGCCAGGTGTTCGGTGAGGAGCTGATGGACGTCGCCGCGTGCGGGATCGTCCCGGTCAATGGAAATCACCAGCATAAATTTACTGCAGCACATCACGCAGGGCGGCGCCGGGAACGCCGCCACCTGCATCCGGTGACCGACGGCGGCGGGCACCTCCCGCCGTCGTCCGTTGTTCCGAAGGTCTGGACACAGCTCGCCGCCGGATTTATCGTGCAGGGGTGGCGGCTGCCTGGCTGGCAGGATGGCACGCTCTGCCGGTCCGCTGTTGCGGCCGTCCGTCATGAGGAGGAAGCAGATGGAACACGTTGAAGAGACCGTTGAAGTCGCTGTACCTGTGCGGACCGCGTACAACCAGTGGACCCAGTTCGAATCCTTTCCGCAGTTCATGTCCGGTGTGGAATCGGTAACCCAGCTGACAGATACCACCAACCATTGGGTCACCAAGGTGGGCGGCGTGCAGCGGGAATTCGATACTGAAATAGTTGACCAGGAGCCCGACGACCGGATCGCCTGGCGCAGCACCGACGGCAAATCCCATGCCGGCATCATCAGGTTTACGCCGCTGGATGCCAACCACACGAAGGTCAGGGTCCATTTCGAATGGGCGCCGGAGACCCTCACTGAAAAGGCAGGCGCGGCACTGAAGATGGACGAGATGCAGGTCAAGGCCGACATGCGCAAGTTCAAGGACTTCATCGAATCGCGCGGCACCGAAACCGGCGCCTGGCGAGGCGAAGTCAAGGACACCGGCCCCACCGGACAGCTGTAGAAGTGCCGGGCGGCGCCAGCTAAGCAAGCGACGCCTCGCAAACAGCAAGCGGACGACGGCGGGACCTCCCGCCGTCGTCCGCTTGCTTCTCTTCGTGTCCAGTCCGATGAATCAGAACCCGACGTTCTCCTTGCCCTTGAGCTGAAGATTCTCGAGTGCCTCGTCGCAGGGGACTGTTTCGAAGTTCAGCGCCTCCAGGATTTTGCGGATGCCCGTAGAAATGCGCCAGGCCAATCGGGCCATGTTCAGCACCGCCAGCTCGGGTTTGAAGATGGAGGCCGGCCGCATGCGTTATTCGATCGTTATGTGCGGCGAACCGCGCTGTAAATCTTGATAACGGCGTCGGTGTTGGCCTTAAGTTTTCTTACGGATCGGCTCGAAGTGGTTCGGGTCCTGGGACGAGCGGCCGTCCCTGGGATCCCGGCATACATGTGAACGGTCACTGCGCCCGCCTCCGGCGCCCCGATGGCGCATTTGCGATTTCCTGCGCGGCAGCCCTCGGCGATAATTGCCTAGCAATTCTGGAAGCACCTTCGCTGGACGCCCTGAATCGATTCCGATTGCCTTTGTGGATTCAGCTATTTGGAATATCAATACCGCCTGAATAGGTATTTTTCATCTGTCAATAATCGCCCTAGGGTTGCCATATTGCGAGGGGTGACCACTGGCAAGCGCAGTGCCTACTGCAGTGCTCCGCCGCGGCAATTCTCCGGTTCGCCGAGCGCCAACAGACAGTTGAAAGAGAGTCAGCGTTGACTAAAACCGCCTATAACGTCCAGGACGTCATCGACAAAACACCTATGGGAGCGAAGCGCTGGTCCGTTGTGGCCCTGTGCTTCGTGATCGCTTTGTTGGACGGGTTCGATACCCAGTCGATTGCCTTCATCGGCCCGGCGATCGCCGATGACTTCGGTCTTCAGGCTACCGACATGACCTGGGTCATCACTGCCAGCACCATTGGAATGTGCGCGGGCGCCATGACCTTGGGCACCTTTGGGGACCGAATCGGCCGCAAAAAGACCATCCTCCTGGCACTGATCCTCTTCGGCGTCTTCTCGCTCGCGGGCGCCTTTGCCCAGACCCTGGAGCAGATTGTTGTTCTGCGTTTCCTGATCGGCCTGGGCATGGGCGGGGCCACGCCGGCGCTCCTGGCACTGACGGCGGAGTTCAGCCCAAAGGCACGCCGCGGCACGTTCATGACCCTTGTGCTCCTGGGCCTGCCCGGCGGCGCATTGCTCGGCGGTCTGGTGGCCGCGGCCTGGCTTCCCATGATGGGCTGGCGCGGCATCTTCCTCGTGGGCGGAGTGCTTCCTCTCGCGCTGTTGCTCGTCTGCGCGAAGCTGCTCCCCGAATCACCCGTCTTCCTCGCCACCAGGCGAAACCCAGTTGCGCAGGCGCAGGCGCGCCGGATTATGGAGGCTATGTTCGGCCAGCCGGTGGACCCGGAGGCCGAACTGATAACAGAGGACAAGAAATCGGACCGGACTTCCGTTGCGGCGCTTTTCTCTGCGAGGTACCGGGTGGTCACCATCGCAGTGTTCGCTACTTATCTTTTGAACTGGATTGCCTGGTACCTGTTGCTCCTGTGGATGCCCACCGCCCTGAAAGCACTGGGGCTGGCAGGCTCTCAGGCGGCTATGGGCACTGTGACTGTCAACGGCGCGTTCATTCTCTTCGCGATTCCGTTGTCGATCATCCTGCCTAGGGTGAACGCCCGTAAATTGCTGCTGGCAATGTTCGGTGCCGGGATCCTGATTGCCTTGGGTCTGGGCCTGGCCGGCTCAAACTTTGCGCTGGTGTTCGTTTTGATCGGCCTGGCCGGTTTCGGCATCGGCGGCCAACAGCTTGCCCTCAACTACCTCATCGCCAATGCCTACCCTACCCAGCTTCGGGCCACTGCCACGGGTTGGGGCATCGGCATCGGACGCCTTGGCTCCATCGTGGGTTCAGCCTTGGGCGGCTTGATCCTCGGCGGGCTGGGCGTCTCTGGTTACTTCATGGCCTTGGCTGTGCCACTGATCCTTGCGGCGGTGGCTACGCTGCTGGTCCGCACGCCGGCAGCCTCCGCGGCGGTGGAAAACACCTCCGAGGCGCCCTTCGAAACTGAAGCTGCCCGCTGAGACGCTGCGGCCTCGCCTTTGACGGCGCCTGAGAAACAGAAAGCGGACGACGGCGGGAACCTCCCGCCGTCGTCCGCTTGCCGCTGGCAGGTACCGACAGGGCCTGCTCCTCCAGGATGGTCCGCTCAGCATAATAGCTGCCGGAGGATGTGGCTGTTTTCGGCTGTGGCTCTTACTGCTGTGTCCCTTACTACCCGCTGAGGTTCCAGTGGGCCTGGATGGCGCCGGCAATCGGGTCAGCGGTGACGTCTACCCGGAAAGCGACAGGCGCGGTTCCGGTCTCTTCGATCACGGCGTCGCGGTACACGCGGCCGCATGTGGGGCAGAGGGTGTACAGGTCCTCGTCCTCGGGCCACGCTGCCAGTCCTGCGGGGACCGGAGTGTCGCCGCCGGCGTAAACGGGCACGCCCTGGGAGTTGGCCTGGATCAGGCCATCCTGGCTGACGGTATTGCCGCACACACAGACGATCGTGGTGACGTCATGGCCTGTCACAGCGGCGGTTTCGGCATCCATGAGGACCTCCCCATGTTGGAAGGGATGTTGTGCTTGTAGTCTATTCCTGCCGCGCCGGATCGCGGCCGGCAGCAGTTCCGTCCCTTTTGGAGAGTGGGGTAGCACATGCAGCTCGGCGCTTTTTCGGTCAGCCTGGCGGTCAAGGACATCGCGGCTTCCGCTGCGTTCTACGAGAACCTTGGTTTCAGCAGGTTCGGCGGCGACATCACGCAGAACTGGCTGATCCTGAAAAACGGTGACACTGTCATCGGACTCTTCCAGGGCATGTTCGAGAAGAACATGCTGACGTTCAACCCGGGCTGGGACCAGAACGCGGAGCCGGTGGAGCCGTTCACGGACGTGCGCCAACTCCAGCGCGAACTGAAAGCCAAGGGCATGGAATTCCTCTCCGAGGCGGACGAGGGGACCGCCGGGCCGGCGAGCTTTATGCTGCTGGATCCGGACGGTAACCCGGTGCTTTTCGACCAGCACGTTTAGGCTTCCAGCAGGCCTCCGCTGGCCCACCGCCGCACTGCGAGCTTTTCAGCGGCGTCGAACTCCAGCAGCGCCACCCGGCAGAGTTCTTCCACGTTCGCCGTCCACGCTGCTGCCAGCTCTTCCGCCGTCGCCTCGTCGCTGAGCTGGAAATTGGCGTAGGTGAGGCCCTGCAGGACGAAGCTCACCGCATTGCGTGACACTGGTTGGCCTGCGCTAACGCAGTCGTCCCGCACCTGCCGGGACAGCTCGGTGCGGTTGAGCGGATGTTCACGTAGCCGGGCTGCCATGGACTGGAAAATCTGCCGGAACTGGGCGGACGAAAGGGCGGGCACATCCGTCACGCGGGTGACCTGCTCCTCGATGCCCGGCTGCTGCTCGGCCGGCACGGGAAGATCCTCGACCGAGAACCGCTTCCCGTCCCAAACCCAGCCGCCTTGGACTGCCGAATATTCCACGTCCTTGCCGATCTGCGAGACCCACGTCCCGAATTTTCCGAACCCGCCCCAGTCGGTCTTCAGGGAAGGGTCCGCCGTGAGCGCCCGGTGGGCCACCATCGCGCCCACCACCGGCCCCGGCGCGGAGCGAACGAACTCCAGGACCTCGCGGATGGCGGGCGAGCTGGCTTTGGTTTTCGCCTTGGCTGCAGCCTGAACCTGCGGCTGTTTCGCAGACGCCACGGCATGGATGGGCTCCGCGGTGGTCCCGTTGAGGATCGCAACGAAATCGTGGGATTCCACCACATGGTCCGCCATCTCCCGGTAAGCGAAAGCCACCGCGCCGGCAGCGATGACCGTTGTCATCCGGTCAGCGGCACGGAAGCGCTGGATCAGGGACGTGAAGTCGGCATCGGCCGAAGCAATGAAGAACTCTTCGATGCCGCCGCTTCCGGAGAGCGCGTCCATTGCGTCCAGCACCAGGTTGATGTCCGTGCTGCTCTTCCCCCGCTGCGTCAGCGACGGGCAGTCGATCACGCGGAAGCCGGCGCGGGTCCAGTACGTCCGGTACTTCGAGTACACCATCGGGTTCAGGTAGCAGTTGCGGATCAGGAAGCGGCGCGGCCCCTCTCCGGAACCCCCGGCGGACAAGGCGTCGGCCCAATGCTTGGGGTCCTCGGCGAACCGCTTCGCCGCCAACGGATCCAACGCCTGCAGGCCGGTAAAGACGTTGTCGAAATCAACAAACATCGCTGCGCGGATGCCAGGCCTGCGGGAGGGTGAAAGTGCCTCGTTCATGGGGCCAGTGTGCCAGCAACGCCGCCCACCGGCGACCCCTCCCGATGCGACACGCAAGCGGACGACGGCGGGACGTCCCGCCGTCGTCCGCGTCCCTTTGGGGTGTGGTTCAGGAGTGCGGTTCCAGCCGGAAACCTAGGTACTTCGGCCGTAGCAGTCTTCGCCGGATGGGCGCACCATGTTGCCATGGACGCTGAAACATCCCAAGCGGTGGAACTGAACCTTCCCCAGGCATTCCTGCTGTTGGCCACCAACGACACAACCGGCAAACCCGAAGTCCCGGTGTTCGCACTGCGGACCACGCTGGCCGGGGCGGTCCTTGCCGAACTGGACCTGCTCGGCGCAATCGAGCTGCAGGGCAAGCATGTCCGGGCTGCGGGCACTGCGCCGGAAACCGACCTTCAGCACGAGCTGGAGCTCATCCGCGGCAAATCACGGCCGCACACTCCCCGTTGGTGGGTCTCGGTGCTTGAGGGACGCGCCGAAGTGCAGCGCGTCTATGAGGGGATGGCCTCCCTGGGCATCGTGGAGCACGTCGGCGAAAAGCACCTGGGCAGGTTCCGCCCCGTGCGCTACCCGGAGAAGGACCACGCCCCCGAGGCGGCACTGCTGAAGAAGCTCGACGCGGCACTTAGCGGTGCGCCGTCCAACCTTGAGCCGCCTGAGTCCGGTGCTGCCGACGTACCGGCTGCCGGATCCGGCACCTCCGGAGCTCCTGCCAGCAATTTCAGCAAGACCGGGACAAAGGCCCCCGAACCGAGGACCATAGCCCTGATCGCCCTGCTGCAGGCCGCCGGGCTGCTCGGCAAGCTCTTCCCGGACGCGGACCGGGTCCGGGCCAGCGAGCTGGCGAAGGACTACTGGCCCTCCCGGGCTGTTGAGGACGAACTCCGCATGATCAGGCTTGCGGAGGAGGAAGCCGCGAACCTCTGACGTAGCGGGTGCCGGTTCATCCGAGGTTGAGCCCGGCCTTCTTTGCGTCGCGGAAGTTGGCATCGACGTGCACCACGTCGTGGCCCGCGCGCTGCAGCAGGCTCGCCGCCACCGCAGAACGGTACCCGGAACCGCAGTGCACCCACAGCCGTCCGGCGGGCACCTCGTCCATGCGGCGCAGCAGCTCATGGACAGGGATGTTCACCGCCTCGCGGATGTGGGACTTTTCAAACTCGTCGGTGCGGCGGACGTCCAGGATGCACTCGTCCGCGGGTCTCTTCAACACCTCCTGCCAGCCGACGCTGCGGTAGGAGGAAGTGGGCGCCCCGGGCGCCAGTTCCCCAGGTCCACTGCCGACGGCGGCATCCGGGTTGTCGATGCCGATGCGCGAAAGGTCCCGGATGGCGTTCTCCACATCCTGGTGTTCCCCCACGAGGGTCAGCTGCTCGTCCCAGGGCAGCACCCAGCCCAGGAAGGCGGTGAACTTGGTGCCGTCGCCGTATTCGAAGCTGACGCTGCCCTTGAGATGGCTGCCGGCAAAGGCAATGCGGTTCCTCAGGTCCACCACCCACTCTCCCCGCTGCAGCCGGGACGCCAGCTCGTCCCCGTCCAGGGAGCTGGGCAGGTCAAGGTCCGGCGCGGTGGGGCCTGCCAGGTTGATGGGGGCCATATGGGCGTAGTAGGACGGATAGGCCGAAAGGTTGTGGATCAGCTCGCGGACGAAGTGGTCTTCGTCAGGGTCCGTGAGGGCATGGTTTTCCTTCAGCTGCTCGCCGATGGTGGAGGACTCCGCCCCGCTGGCCGGGCCCGAGGAACAGAAGGAGCCAAAGCCATGGGTGGGGTAGAGCCCTGCCTCCTTGCCCGCCTCGTCCGCCAGGCGCCGCACCGAGGCGTATTGGTGGTGGGTGAGCGGCACGGTGTCTTCGTCGCTGACCAGGTCCGTGCGGCCCACGGAGCCGTAGAGCAGGCTCCCTCCGGAGAACACGGCCTGGCGCTCGCCGTCGGTAACGATGTAGGAGAGATGGTGGTGGGTGTGCCCCGGCGTGGCCACCGCTTTGACGGTCATCCTTCCCACCTGCACCGTGTCTCCGTCCGAGATCGGCTGGCGGGCGTACGGCACATCGTCCGCGGCGTTGATCAGGTAGGCGGCGCTGTGGGCACTGGCCAGTTGCAGCCCGCCCGTGACGTAGTCATTGTGGATGTGCGTCTCCGCCACGTGCGTGATCCTCACGCCGGCGTCCGCCACGGCCTTTTCCACCCGGTCGGTGTCCCGCTGGGGATCGATGACGATGCCCACCGCGCCGTCGTGGACAAGATAGGTACGGTCGCCAAGCTGGGGCGTTTCGATGGTGACCACTTCCATGCCGCATTCCTCCTCGAATGGGTATCAGCCTGATCGCCACGTTACCCCCGGGCATCCCCGGCTGGTAGCCCCGCCGGCACCCCTTAGGCAGGAGGCAGACGACGGCGGGAGGTCCCGCCGTCGTCCGTCCATACTGGAGGTAACATCGTCAGCAGGGCCACAGCAGCGGCAGCCACTGGCTGCCGGCGGCGATTGCCCGGAAGGTTTGGAAGGGGAACATTGCGCGCCACGGTCAAGGATGTCGCCCGCCGCGCCGGTGTTTCGCCCAAGACTGTCTCCAACGTCATGAACGGAATCGTTCCGGTCAGCGGGGCCACCCGGGCCAAGGTGGAGCAGGCCATCCTCGAACTGGACTATGTGCCCAACCTCTCCGCCCGCGGGCTGCGTAACGGAAGGTCCGGCGTGATTGCGCTGGCCCTGCCTGACCTGGGCACGCCGTACTCGGCAGAAATTGCCCACAATGTCGTCGAGGTGGCGCACGAGCAGGGCTGGATCGTGCAGCTTGAGGAAACCGGTTTGGATCCCCAGCGTGAGCACGAACTCATGGTGCGCGCCCGCTCCAACCTGATCGACGGGCTGATTCTCAACCCCGTGGTGCTGGACGAGAGCGCCGTCCAGGTGGGCGTTGCCCTTCCGCCCGTGGTCCTGCTCGGTGAAGTCACCCAAAAGCTCGCCGACCGGGTGTTCGTGGACAGCGTAGCGGCCGCGCGGGACATGACCCTGGCCCTGGCCAGGACGGGACGCCGCCGGATTGCCGTTCTGGGGACCACCCAGGGCAGGGGATCGGCTGCGGCCACCCTGAGAAGGCAAGGCTATGAAGAGGCCTTGGGGATCCTGGGCATTGACCGGGACGAGTCGCTGCTGATCCCCTGCGAAAGATGGACGCCGCAGACGGCCGCCGATGCCCTCACGGCCTACCTGGACTCCCATCCGCTTCCCGAGGCGTTGTTCTGCTTCACGGACTCCATGGCCATCGGCGCCCTGAGTGTGCTGTGGAAGAGGGGCCTGCGGATACCCGACGACATCGCCGTGGCGGGGTTCGACGACATTGCCGACGGCCGCTACGCCGTGCCGTCCCTGACCACCGTCTCCTTTGACAAGCGCGCCATTGCCAGCGAAGCCCTGCGCCTCCTGACCGAACGCATGGCGGACAGGGCGCAGGATCAGCGAGTGGTTTCCATCGACTACACGATTGTGGAGCGGGACAGCAGCCGCGGCTGAAACGAGAGTGTTCCACCAGCTTGTTGGCGCTAACAATATTTCCTTGCGGCGGCTATTACATCGATGTAATGTGAGACCTGCGTCACCTCCCCCAAGCATCCACCGGGAGTGGAGCGCGCCGGAACCGGAATTTTGAGCAGCAAGAAGTGACCTTTCAGCGGACCCATCCAAAGGAGTGATTGGTGAAGCAGTTTGAATTTTTTCCCGGGAAGCAGTTGTCTCGGAGGCAGTTACTGACAGGAACGGCGGCCCTGGGCAGCGTCCTGGCAGCAGGCGCACTGACAGGCTGCGGCGGAAATGCCCAGGCTGCCGGCGTGCGGGACATCGGGTTCTGGCATTTGCTGTCCGGTGGTGACGGCATCAAGATGCAGGCGATGATCAACGGCGCCAACCAGGCCAATCCGGACTTCAAGGTGCATCCCACGGTGCTGGCCTGGGGGCCGCCATACTACACCAAACTGGCCATGGCCTCGGCGGGTGGACGTCCGCCGGAGCTTGCGATCATGCACGCCAGCCGGGTGCCGGGCTACGCCCCGGGCGGCCTGATCGACCCGTGGGACCTCTCGCTGCTGGCAGAGCACGGCGTGACGGGTGAAAACTTCGCCCCGCGGATCTGGGAGAAGAGCCAGCAGGACGGCAAGGTATTCTCCATCGCCCTGGATTCACACCCGTTCGTAATGTTCTACAACACGGACATCGCCCGCAAGGCCGGCGTCCTGGCGGGCGACGGGCAACTGCAGGAAGTCGCCTCCCCCCAGGAGTTCGTGGCCATGGCCAAGGAAATGCAGAAGGTCACCCAAGCCCACGGACTGTCCTTTGGCTACCTTGGCAGCGGTTCCCAGATGTGGCGGCTGTTCTACACCCTCTACAAGCAGCACGGAGCGGACATCACCCTCACGCCGGGCCAGCCAATGAAGGTTGACCGGGACGCAGCCATTGGGTCGCTGGAATTCATGGCCTCGCTTTTTGATGACACCATCGCGGCCAAGAGCGGCGACATCAGCACCGGCATCGCGGAATTCGCCCGGGGCGGCTCGGGCATGCTGTTCAGCGGGGTCTGGGAACTGCCCACCATGAAGAAAGCAGGCATCCCGGTGGACGCCGCAACCATTCCCACGCTCTACGGCACACCGGCCGCCTACGCGGACTCGCACTCCTTTGTCCTTCCCCGGCAGCTGAACCTGGACGAAACGAAGCGCCGCGACGTCTACAAGTTCGTCAGCGACGTCCTCAAAGGATCACTCTCCTGGGCGGAAGCGGGCCACATTCCCGCGTACCAGCCTGTGGTCCAGTCCCAGGCCTACAAGGACCTCACGCCGCAGGCGCACTATGCGAACGCGGCCGACGTCATCGCCTACGATCCCGAGTCCTGGTTCAGCGGCTCGGGCTCCGACTGGCAGACCTACTTCGCGGAGAACGTCCAGAACGTCCTCCTTGGCCGCGACAAGGCAGCCGCAGGATGGGGCGCCTTCGAAGAGCGCACCAACCACCTTCTTTCCCGGCCCAACCCGGTCTAACCGCACCGAGCGACAAAGGAGTCCTTCATGAGTTCTTCACTAGCAGCCCGGCGCAGCCCCGGGAGCCTCACCAGGAGCAACCTCAGCGGCTGGGGGTTCGCCGCGCCCTTCCTGGTTTTCTTCCTCGTTTTCCTTGTGTGGCCGCTGCTTTACGGCGTCTACATGAGCCTCACCGGCAAGTCCCTTACCGGAGCCAACGACAGCCTGATCGGCTTCGCAAACTACGCCGAAGCGCTGGGCGACGCCGGCATGTGGCGCTCACTCGGCAACACCCTCTACTTCACGGTGATCAGCACGGTCCCGCTGGTACTGGTGGCCCTGGTGATGGCGGCACTGCTCAACGTGGGTTTGCCGGCCCAGTGGCTGTGGCGGCTCTCCTATTTTGCGCCGTACCTGCTCGCGTCCACCGTGGTCTCGCTGTTCTTCACGTGGATGTACAACCCGCAGCTTGGCCTGATCAATGATTCCCTGTCCAAAATCGGCATCCCCAAGGTGGCGTGGCTCAACGACCCCAACGTGGCCATGTGGGCGATTGTCATTGCCACCCTCTGGTGGACGGTGGGGTTCAACTTCCTGCTGTACCTGGCCGCCATGCAGAACATCCCGCACCAGCACTACGAAGCAGCATCCCTGGACGGCGCCGGAGCCTGGCGGCAGTTCTTCTCCATCACCCTGCCGCAGCTGACCCCCACCACCGTTATGATCGTGCTCCTCCAGATCCTCGCCTCCCTCAAGATCTTCGACCAGGTGTACCAGATGACCGCCGGCGGCCCCGGAGGGTCAACGCGGCCCGTGGTGCAGTACATCTTTGAAACCGGGTTCACCGGCTACCGGCTGGGCTATTCCGCAGCCATCTCCTACATCTTCTTCGGACTGATCGTGCTCGTCTCGGTCATGCAGTTCGTCATCACCCGCCGCAGGAGTGCATAACCATGGCAATTCAGACCCTCGACCGTCCCGAGTCAGGCATCAGCACCAGCCAGGACCTCCGCCAGCCCCGCAAGAAGATGACCGCCGGGAAGATCGCCGCTGTCGTGGTCGCCGCCCTTATCGCATTCCTCTGGCTGATCCCCTTCGCCTGGGCAACCGCCACCGCCTTCAAGACCGAGACGGATGCCGCGGCTCCGAAGATCAGCTGGTTCCCGCCGTCGGGCTTTACTCCCGAAGCCTTCGTGAAGGTGTTCCAGGACGGCAACATCCCGCTCTGGACGTGGAACTCGCTCTACACCTCGGCGGCGATCACGGCCATCACCCTGGTGATCTCCGCGCTGGTGGCCTACGCCCTGTCCCGGATCGACTTCAAGGGCAAGAAGGTGCTGATGACGGTGATTATCGCCTCCATCATCGTCCCGCCGCCGGTGCTGATCATTCCGCTCTTCTACCAGATGCTTGCCCTGCACATGATCGACACGTCCTGGGCGATCATCCTGCCGCAGGTCATCCACCCGGCCATGGTGTTTGTGCTCAAGAAGTTCTTCGACCAGATTCCCCGCGAACTTGAAGAAGCCGCGGTGATGGACGGCGCCAGCCGCATGCGGATCTTCACCCAGATCATCCTGCCGCTGTCCCGGCCCATCCTGGCCGCCGTCGCCATCTTTGTGTTCATCGGCGCCTGGAACAACTTCCTGTGGCCCTTCATTGCCACCAACGACGGCGCACTCCTCACCCTGCCGGTGGGCCTGCAGACCATTAAGAGCGCCTACGGCATCCAGTACGCGCAGAACATGGCGTCCGCCCTGCTCGCGGCGCTCCCGCTCATCCTCGTCTTCCTCTTCTTCCAGCGCCAGATCATCAAGGGCGTTGCGACGACGGGCCTCGCCGGGACCTGACCCGGCACCTTCCGCCTACCAAACCAACTACGCAACAGACCTGAACCAACACCAAGGAGCTGCAGCACATGTCCCGTGCACGGATCACCCTCGACCGCGACTTCACCATCGGCGAAGTTCCCCGCCGCCTCTTTGGCTCCTTCGTGGAGCACATGGGCCGCTGCGTCTACACCGGCATCTACGAGCCCGGCCACCCTGAAGCGGACGAAAACGGCTTCCGCCGCGACGTCCTCAAGCTCGTCAAGGAACTCGGCGCCACCGTCATCCGGTATCCCGGCGGCAACTTTGTCTCCGGGTACAACTGGGAGGACGGCATCGGCCCGCGGGAGGACCGGCCCCGCCGGCTGGACGGTGCCTGGCACACCGTGGAGACCAACGCGTTTGGCCTGCACGAGTTCGTTGACTGGTCCCGCAGTGCCGGGACGGAAATCATGGAAGCCATCAACCTGGGCACCAGGGGAGTGGACGCCGCCCGCGAGATCGTGGAATACGCCAACCACCCGGGCGGCAGCTACTGGTCCGATCTCCGCGCCAAGAACGGCCACAAGGACCCGCTCAACATCAAGCTCTGGTGCCTGGGCAACGAGATGGACGGGCCGTGGCAGATCGGCCACAAGACCGCCGAGGAGTACGGCCGCCTGGCGCAGGAAGCCGCCAAGGCCATGCGCTTCGTGGACCCGGACATCGAGCTGGTGGCCTGCGGAAGCTCCAACTCGGGCATGCCCACCTTTGGTGCCTGGGAGCAGACTGTCCTGACGCACGCCTACGACGAGGTGGACTACGTCTCCCTCCACGCCTACTACCAGGAGCACGACGGCGATGCCGGCAGCTTCCTGGCCAGCGCCGTGGACACCGACTACTTCATCGAATCGGTCATCGCCACCGCCGACGCCGTCCGGGCGAAGGGGAAGCACAAGAAGCACATCAACCTGTCCTTCGACGAGTGGAACGTCTGGTACCAGCGCGGGCGGGACACCGAGGACCAGCTGCGCAACGTCACCAAGGCAGGCTGGCGCGAGCACCCACGGCTCATCGAGGACAAGTACAACGTCACCGATGCCGTGGTGGTGGGAACCCTGCTGAACTCGCTGCTCCGCCACGGCGACCGCGTAAAGATCGCCAACCAGGCGCAGCTGGTCAACGTCATCGCCCCCATCTTCAGCGAGGAGAACGGCCCGGCGTGGCGGCAGACCATCTTCCACCCGTTCGCCCGCATGGCTGAGCTGGCGAAGGGCCAGATCCTGCGCCTGTCCGTTGACTCGGACAAGTACGACAATGCCCGCTTCGGCAGCACCGACCTCGTGGATGTCAGTGCCACGTGGAACGAGGAAACGGGCCGCGTGGCGCTCTTCCTGGCAAACCGCGGCCTTGACCAAGCTGCGGACATCGATGTCTCACTGCGCGGGTTTGATGCCCGTCAGGTGGTCCGCGCGGAGGTCCTGGAGATCCCTGAGGGCGGGGACCGCTTCACCGCCAACAGCCAGGACCGTCCGGACCAGGTGGGGCTCAAACCGCTGGAAGGGGCGAAGGCGAGCGGCTCCGAGCTCCGGGCAACGCTCCCGGCGCTGTCCTGGGCCGTGATCGAGCTGGACGTGGCTAAGAACTGACGCTTCCGCCGTCGACTGGGGGGAGCGGCGCCACACACAAGCCGACGACGGCGGGAGGTCCCGCCGTCGTCCGCTTGCTTTAAGGAGGTCCCGCTTTGGGTGAGCCCGCTAGCTCTCGATGGTCACGCCGCGCCAGAAGGCGATGCGGTCCTCGATCTGCTTGGCGCGCGGCTTCGGCTCCGGGTAGAACCAGGCCGCGTCCACGTTCAGCTTCCCGTCCACTTCCAGCGTGTGGTAGCTGGCTTTGCCCTTCCACGGGCAGAAGGAGTACAGGTCGCTGTCCCTGAGGTAGCCGGCGTTGACGGCGTCGCGGGGGAAGTAGTGGTTGCCCTCCACCACCACGGTGTCCGCGGATTCGGCGATGACTTTTCCGTTCCAGATAGCCCTGACCATGTGGTTCCGTTCTGTTGGGTGCCGGCAGGCGGCATGCTCGTAGGTATCTCAACGGCACCAACGCCGGGCTTGTTCCCCACAACAAAAGCGGACGGGGGCGGGAACCTCCCGCCCCCGTCCGCTTTTGTCCGCCTACCGCACCTGGGCAGCGGACTCCTGGAGTGCCCGCTGGTGGTGCAGGTACTCGAACAGCTGGCGCAGCCCATAGGACCATTCCGGCAATTCCTCGGCGCGGCCCACCTGGTTGATGAGTGCGCCGAGGTGCCGGCTGCGGATGGTGACAATATCGCCCATCTTGTGCGTGAAGCCCTGCCCCGGCTCGTCGCGGTCCTGCGTGGGGGCGAAGAGGGTGCCGGTGAACAGGGCGAAGCCGTCCGGGTACTGGTGGTGGCGTCCGCGCGTTGCGGCGACCAGTTCCTCGAAGGGCCGGCTGATCCGTGCCACCGAGTTCCGCCCCTCAAGGCTGTAGCCCTCCGCGCCATCGACCCGCAGCAGGATTTCCTCGTCGCGGAGGGTATCCAGGGTGAAGTGGGCGTCGAACAAGCGGATGAAGGGGCCCAGGGCGCTGGAGGCGTTGTTGTCCTTCGCTTTGCCCAGCAGCAGGGCGCTCCGGCCCTCGACATCGCGCAGGTTGACGTCGTTGCCCAGTGTTGCGCCCACAACGGTACCCTCCGAGGTGGCGATGAGCACCAGCTCCGGCTCGGGGTTGTTCCAGGAGGAGAACGACGGGATCCCCACCTGGGCGCCAAGTCCCACCGAGGACAGCACGGGGGCTTTGGTGAACACCTCGGGGTCCGGTCCGATGCCCACCTCCAAATACTGCGACCACAGCCCTTCCTGGATCAGCACCTTCTTGGCCTCTGCGGCTTCGGCGGAGCCCGGTCGGATGGCTGCGATGCTGCCGCCCAGTGCCTTCGCCACCAGCTCACGGGTCTGCTCGGCGCGGCTGGCGTCGCCGGCGCAGCGCTCCTCGATCACCCGCTCGATCATGCTGTCCACAAACGTCACGCCGCAGGCCTTGATCACCTGGAGGTCCACGGGGGCCAGAAGATGCGGGCGGGTGGTGTCGCGGGCCAGCGAGGCTTCGATGATCTCCGACGTTGCCCACCGGGGCGCGGTCATGGCGGCTCGGATAGCAGTTACGAGGTCCGGGCGTTCAAGGAGTTCTGAGACTGTCCCGGCCAGGGGCTGGAGGTCATAGACGTCCCCGCCCTGGACTGCGACGACGCGCGGACCGAAGGAGTCGACGTCCCAGATCCTGCCAATCAGGAGCGCCCCGGCAGCATCCTCCGGAAGGACCGACACCGGGCTGATGTCGCTGGGCGCGTTCACTGGCCGCCACCCGCCGTCGCCGGCGCACCTTCCGGCCGGTGCCACTCTCCGTCCACGCGCTGCGGCACCCGCCAGGGGTTGGCATCCTGCACCGGCTCCGGCAGCCGCTCCGCCGGGAAGGACTGGTAGGCGACCGGGCGCAGGAAACGCCGTATGGCTGCCGTCCCCACTGACGTGGTGTTCGACGACGTCGCCGGATACGGGCCGCCGTGGTGCTGCGCGTAGCTGACGGTAACGCCCGTGGGCCAGCCGTTCCACAGCACCCGGCCGCTGATGTCGGTGAGCCGGACGGCAAGGTCGGAGACGTCGTCGTCCGCTTCCGCCTGCAGCGTGGTGGTGAGCTGTCCCTCAAGGAGCCCCGCCAGTGCCGGGAGCTCCGACTCGTCCCCGTACTCCACAATGAGGCTCGCCGGCCCGAACATCTCCTGGCGCAGGATGGACGGGTCCTTGCGGACCGCGGACGCCGAGGTGCGCAGCACCGTGGGGGACGGCGCCTCGGCAAAGTCTCCCTCCACCAGTACCTCCACGCCCTGCGTACCGCGCAAACTTTCGACGGCGGCCGCGTACCCCTGGTGCAGCCGCTCGCTGAGCAGCGGTGCGGCAGCGAAACCCTTCAGTGCCTCGTTCAGGGCCGCGCGGACGGCGTCGGTGTGTCCGCGGGGAATGAACAGCAGTCCCGGTTTGGTGCAGAACTGGCCCATGCCCAGGGTGAAGGAGCCCGCGTAGCCTGCCACGATCTCGTCGCGGCGGACGGCCCACGCGTTTTCGGTGACGAAGACGGCATTGATGCCGCCCAGCTCGCCGAAGAACGGGATGGGCTCGGGCCGCGCGGCGGCGCGGTTGAACAGGGCGCGGCCGCCCGCCGTCGAGCCCGTAAAGCCGATGGCCTTGGTCAGGGGGTGGTCCACGAGGGCCTCCGCGGCGGACCGGCCGGTCACCAGGGAGAAGAGTCCCGACGGCGCCCCGGCAGCTTGGAGAGCGGCCACCACAATTTCCGCGGTGCGCGAGGCCAGTTGGACGTGGCCGTCGTGCGCCTTGTGCACCACCGCGCAGCCGGCGGCCAGAGCCGAGGCGCTGTCGCCGCCCATCACGCTGAAGGCAAAGGGGAAGTTGGAGGCGCCGAAGACGCCCACCACACCCAGCGGCACGTTGTAGCGGCGCAGGTCCGGCCGCGGCCCCATCCCCCATTCCGGGTCCGCGTGGTCGATGGTGGCGTCGAAGTGCTCGCCGCGCCGGATTTCGTCCGCGAACAGCCGGAGCTGGAAGGTGCTGCGCTTCAGTTCGCCGCGGAGCCGCGCCTCGGCCAGGTGTGTTTCCTGCTGCGCGACGGCCACGAGCGCATCGGCGTCATTGTCCAGGGCTGCTGCAACAGCCTCCAGCCAGGACGCGCGGGTGAAGGGATCCGCCGTCCGGGCCTTTTCGAAGGCGGCGTGGGCTGCTTCGACGGCGGCGTCCAGCTCAGCCACGCTGGTGGTCATCGGGCGCCTCCCGCCTGGGCGAGCTGGGCGCCGGTGACGGCGGCGCGGTTGCCCACTTCCGCCCAGCCGGCGCCGCCCGGGAACTCCCACCGTGCCCGCGAGGCGCTGAGCATTTCGGCGCCGGTGCCGGGCAGCTGCGGGGCAGCGTAGCGGCCGTTGATAATGCGGACCGGCTCGGCGAAGTGCTCGTGCAGGTGGTCCACATACTCGATCATGCGGCCGTCCTGGCTGCCGGTAATGGCCGCGTAGTCGAAGAAGGAGAAATGCTGGACCAGCTCGCAGAGTCCCACGCCGCCCGCGTGCGGGCACACCGGGACGCCGAACTTCGCGGCGAGCAGCAGGTTGGCGATGTTCTCGTTGACGCCGCCCACGCGGGTGGAGTCCAGCTGGAGGACGTCGATGGCGCCGGCCTGCAGGAGCTGCTTGAACACGATGCGGCTGGCGACGGCCTCACCGGTGGCCACGCGGACCGGTGCGACGCCCCTGCGGATCTCGGCGTGGCCCAGGATGTCGTCAGTGCTGGTTGGCTCTTCAATCCAGTACGGGTTGAACTCGGCCAGGTGGTTCACCCATTCGATCGCTTCGGAGATCTCCCACCGCTGGTTGGCGTCGATGGCGATGGGGAGGTCACCCACGGCCTGCCGGGCCAGGGACATGCGGCGGCGGTCATCGTTCAGGTCGCCGCCCACCTTGAGCTTGATCATGGAGAAGCCGTCGGCCACCGCCTGCTTGCTGAGCCGGACCAGCTTCTCGTCGCTGTAGCCCAGCCAGCCGGGGGAGGTGGTGTAGGCGGGATAGCCGTCCGCTTTGAGTGCGGCGATCCGCGCCGCCTTGCCGTCCTCCCCGGCGCGCAGGATATCCAGTGCCTGCTGGGGGTTGAGGGCGTCGCGGATGTGGGTGAAATCGACGACGTCGACGATCTCCTCGGCGGGCATTTCGCTGAGCAGGAGCCACAGCGGCTTGTTTTCGCGCCGGGCCCGGATGTCCCAGAGGGCGCTGACCAGGGCACCGGCCGCCATCTGGGTGACGCCCTTCTCCGGGCCGAGCCACCGTAGCTGGGAATCGTGGATCAGCCGCTTGGAAGCATTGCCCAGGTCGTAGATGAGCTCGTCGATGTCCCGGCCCAGCAGGAGGGCGGCATAGGAATCGATGGCGTGGGTGATGACTTCGTTGCCGCGGCCGCAGCTGAACACAAACCCATGGCCTTCGTCGCCCGCGTCCGTGCGGATGACCACGTAGGCGGCGGAGTAGTCGGGGTCAACGTTGACCGCGTCGGAGCCATCGAGTTCCAGGGACGTGGGGAAACGGACGTCCTGGGTACGGATGGAAGAAATGGAAGGCATGCTGGGTCTTCTCTCTGCGCTGGGAGGATTTCTGGGCTTTCCTATATGAAGTCCAATAATCATATATGGTCTGTGACCCAAATCAAGTGCCCTGGCCGGTCCAACGAAAAAGGAAGCCCGGCGCGTTGCCGGGCTTCCTTCTGCTGGCTCGCCTGCGGTCAGACGATGCGGGTCCTGGGCGGCCCGCCCTCCTCGAGGGGCTCCAGGTCCACCTTTCCCTCGAACGCCTGCGCAAAGCGGGTAAAGGAATTCCTGATGTGTTCCGCCATGGCCGCTTCGGCTTCCTCCGGACGGCAGGCCTGGATGGCCTCCCGGACGGCCGAGTGCTCGGCCATAGTGCTGGCGCCGTCCACGTCCGCGGGGTAGAGGCGGAAGGTGTGCAGGTGGCAGTGCGTCTGGGCGAAAGCGTGCCGGACCACCGGGTTACCGGCCGCCGCAAGGATGGTGTCGTGGAAGCGGGTGTCATGGGCAACGAGGTCCTGCCTCAGGTCGCCGCCGGCCTGGATAAGGCCCTGGAAGGCGGCCAGTTCCCTTTCCAGGGTTCGGGCAGGGTTGGCGAGCCGGTCCACTGCTGCCGCCCGGGCGGCCCACGGCTCCACCAGCAGCCGGAATTCAAATAGGGAACGCAGCTCGTCCAGGCCCAGCAGGGGAGTAGTGCTGTAGCCGCGGCCAGGCGTGTACACCACCAGGTTGTCGCCCTCCAGCCGCTGGAGCACCTCCCGCACCGGGGTTTGGGATACGCCCATGGCGCGGGAAACGGCGTCGATGTTGATCCGGGTGCCCGGCTCGATTTCCCCGTTCAGGATGGACGCCCGCATCGCGGAATAGACGTCGGTGACGGCTGCCTTGATGCGGGAAGTCTCGGACGGTTGACGTGGTGGCACGCATTTACCTCTTCGCAGTGTGTTGCCGGAGTCGCTGTGGGAATCATAAGCCACTGGCCGGTCTGGGGACCGTGGCGAAGTTTTTTCGGGCGGGGACTTGTCTTGGATCACTTTCTATATATGATCAACAACATTCCTATATGATCGTTCCCACCGAAAATGCGCCCGGCCCTTCCTTGGCCGCTGCGCCCAAAGCCCATGTTTACGTCAAAGGAGACCGTATGACTGCTCTAGGCAGTAGGCTTTCCCCCAAAACTTCCCCCAAGGCTCCCCGAACCATGACCCGCAAACGCTGGATGATCATCTGGCTCGCCTTCATCGGCCTCAGCATCAACTACCTCGACCGCTCCAGCCTCAGTGTTGCGCTGCCGTTCATGGGCAAGGACTTCGAGCTCTCGGCAACCCAGCAGGGCCTGATCTTCGCGGCCTTCTTCTGGGCCTACGACTTCTGCCAGCTGGCCGCCGGCTGGTACGTGGACAAGGTGGGCCCGCGCAGGTCGTTCTCGCTCGCGGCCGTCTGGTGGTCCGTCTTCACCATGGTTACCGCTGCCGCCACAAACTTCTGGTCCCTTTTCGCCGCCCGGTTCCTGCTCGGTGTTGGCGAAAGCCCCGCCCCCAGCACCGCGGCCAAGGTGGTGGCCACCTGGTTCCCGGTCCGGGAGCGTGCGTTTGCCACGAGCATCTGGGACTCCGGATCCCGTGTGGGCGCGGTGATCGCCCTGCCGATCGTGACCCTGATTGTTGCCTTCACGTCCTGGCACGCCGTGTTCATCATTATCGGCATTGCCGGCATCATCTGGGCGGCCGTCTGGTGGAAGGTCTACCGCAGCCCGGAGGAGCACCCGACGGCGGATGCTGCCGAGGTTGCCTATATCCAGGAAGGCGGTGCGCGCAGCGCAGCCAGTGATGACGAGGGTGCCGCAAAGCTTCCGTGGCGGTCGCTGTTCAAGTACCGGACAGTCCTGAGCATGATGTTCGGCTTCTTCTGCCTCAACAGCGCCATCTACTTCTTCATCACGTTCTTCCCGAGCTACCTGGTCAAGGAGCGCGGCTTCGACCTGCTCAAGCTCGGCTTCTTCGGCGCCATCCCCGGAATCTGCGCCGTGCTGTTCGGCTGGTTGGCCGGCTACGTTGCAGACCGCGCCGTCCAGCGGGGCGTGTCGATCACCCGCGTCCGCAAGACCGCCATCGCCGGCGGCCTGGCCGGCGGCTCAGTCATCATGTTCGCGGCCCTGGTACCCGAGGCCTGGATGGCGCTGGCCCTGCTGTCGGTGGCATACTCCAGCCTCACCGTCGCGGCAACAGGCATCTGGTCACTGCCGGCCGACGTCGCCCCGAGCTCACGCCACGTGGGCTCCATCGGCGGCCTGCAGAACTTCGCCTCCAACCTGGCGGGCATCTTCACCCCGATCCTGATCGGCGTCCTTGTGGACCAGACCGGCTCCTTCGTGGCACCGCTCGCCGTCATCGGTGCGGTGGCCCTGATCGGCGCCGCCAACTACCTCTTCGTGATGGGCAAGATCGAACCGCTGAAGGTGGCAGAACCCGCAAAGGTCTAGCGGGAGGAGCACGAAACTAAAGCGAACGACGGCGGGAGGTCCCGCCGTCGTTCGCTGTGTTCTGCGCTCCACTAACCCTCGGGTCGGCGCGGATCCGGATGAGGCTGGCACCAGCGCCAGGCAAGGCTTATCGCAAAAAATGCGCAGGATTTCCCTAGGAATCCGCGTCTTGGACCAAATCCCGTTTTCGCATCCAAACCCGTGCTTACAGTTGCCTTACCAATAAGCAGTAAGCCCGGGTTGGTGCGCAGCTTCCCTTCACCTGGCAGGCTCCAGAAGCCCCGGACCGTCTGCTACGCCCGGCCGGTAACGCGGCAGGGAAATTGTCGACCAGCTCTGCTCTTCGCTCCTGTCCTTATGCGACCGTCACGCGAAGAGCCCTGAATGGAAAGCCACTGCATGAAGAAGCTTTTGCCCCATGCCCTTTTTGCTGTTAGCTCCGTTTTTGCTGGATCAATGGCTCTCTTCCTGAGCCCCGCTGTGGCTCATGCTGGCCTTAGTCTTTCCCCCGCGTCTCCCTCTTACTCGCCTCCTCTGCCTGAGGGAGAGAGCCGATACATCGTTAAGTACGGCAATAACGTGAACGCGGAAGTGGAGTCCAAGTCCCTGGAACAAAACGGGATAGAAGTAAAAGCGACGCTTTCCCACGCAATGAAGGCTTCAGTAGTTGTGGCGACACCTAAGGAAATGGAGTCGCTAAAAGAATCGGCAGACGTAGCGTCCGTGGAACTCGACAGCCGTGCTTCGATAGCCAGTTCCACATCCGTCTGGGGGCTTGACCGGGTGGATCAGCGGTCCGGAAGAGACGGGCAGTACGGCTTCGATGCTGAAGGGGCCGGCGTGAACGTCTACGTCGTTGATACCGGACTGCTCATGTCCCATTCAGAGTTTTCCGGCAGGGTCCCTGCGAGCTGGAACGCAATCAATGACGGCCATGGAGTTAATGACTGTAACGGTCACGGAACCCACGTGGCCGGAACGGCCGCTGGAACAACGTACGGCGTTGCCAAGAAAGCGAACATCATTCCTGTCCGAACCCTTGAGTGTGACGGGAGCGGCTGGTCGTCCACAGTCATGGCGGGTATTGACTGGGCGATATCGCACCATAATGCCGGCCAACCAGCGGTGTTGAACCTAAGCGTCGGCGGTTTTACCAATGCCTCCTTTGATACGGCGGTTCAAAGCGCCATAAACGACGGGATAACAGTAATAGCGGCAGCAGGAAACTCCGGTCAGGATGCCTGCCTTACCTCCCCCGCCAAAGTTCCATCTGCCATTACCGTCGCAGCAACAAACATCAATGATGCCCAGGCATCATGGTCCAACTACGGTTCCTGCGTTGATATCCAGGCCCCCGGTGTAGCCGTCAGGTCTGCGTGGAATAGCTCTCCTACCGCTAGCAACAATTTGGATGGCACCTCCATGGCTACTCCTCACGTTTCTGGTGCGGCTGCGATCCTGCTTTCCCGTGATCGTTCGCTGTCTCCGGCCGAAGTTCAGCAGACAATGATCAATAACGCCACGATCGGTGCAGTCAGCGCCAACAAAGGTGCAACTCCTAACAGGTTGCTGTTTGTACCCCCGCCCACTCCGCCTCGTCCCTCCTGCGCGAATTTGCAGCTTGGTGATACATGGGCGGGAGTAGGCACACATTGTGGGCTGCAAGGGACTGCAGCTTCTGTTCCAGCTCCCGCTGAAGCGAAGGTAAGTGCCAGTGAACCACCTGCCCCGGTCCTAACCGCCATTGAAGCTCCTGTTTCTGCCTCCACTGTCACTCCAGGTGCTGATGATGCGCCGGCCCCTGCTCGGGTGCTTCAGGCAGGCTCCGCTTCCGCCCCGTACTCAGCCGACGCCCGCAAAGCGGAAGTGCCGGTGGGTGAACCTGAAACGACTCCACCTGCGGCTGCGGCGGATGACGTCGCTAACGGCGCCGAAACTGCACCTTCAGAAGCATCGTTGCCAGCAGCAGTTGCACTCTCTGCTCCGTCGCCGCTGGGTGCTTCCGCCGTCCCCGTCGGCGGCACAACAGAAGCCGCGCCCGCGGGTACAACTGCCACTGGGGCGAACAACCTTGTGTGGGCAACCACGGCCGGATTACTTCTCGCTGGCTCGGCTTTTGCATATGCAACCAGGAGATTGAGCCATTCAAGGCGGCTGGCAGTGCAACCTCGCCTTCGTCAACGCACAGCTGGTTCGCCTGATGAGGGCATCTAGGCAGCGGCTTGGCAGGAAAACCAGCCAGGAGAATCGCTGGCCGCCTTAAAGCAAAGCGGACGACGGCGAGGGGTCCCGCCGTCGTCCGCTTTGTCTTGCGCTCCCGGCGTTAGCGCTCGAAGCTGACCAGCTTCTGCTCCTGCCGGCCCAGCTTTTCGATGGCGATTTCCATCGTGTCCCCTTCGCGGAGATAGGGGAATTTGCCGGACAGGGCCACCCCCTGCGGGGTTCCGGTGTTGATGACGTCGCCCGGGTCCAGGACAAGGTACTGGGACAGGTGCCAGACGATGTGCGCCACGGAGAAGATCATGTCTGCCGTGGTGGAGTCCTGCCTGGGCTCACCGTTCACGGATGACCGCAGGCGCAGCTTTTGCGGATCGCCCACTTCCTCGGCCGGAACCAGCGCCGGGCCCAGGGGGTTGAAGGTGGCGCAACATTTGCCCTTGGACCACTGGCCTCCGGAGTGCTCCACCTGGTAGGCGCGTTCGGAGACGTCGTTGCTGACGGTGTAGCCGGCTATATAGCCCAGCGCTTCCTCCGGCGAGGCGAGGTACGAGGCGCGCTTGCCGATAACGACAGCAAGTTCAACCTCCCAGTCCACCTTCTCCGCACCCGGAGGGATGACCACATGGTCAAACGGGCCAACCACCGTGTTGGGGTGCTTGAAGAACAAGATGGGTACCGACGGCGGCGCATCCCCCGATTCCGCTGCGTGGGCCGCGTAGTTCTGCCCGATGCACAGCACAGCACCGGGCTTGGCAACCGGCGCTCCGATGCGCAGTGATGCGGCGTCCTCAAGTTCGGGGAGGCCGGATTCGACGGCGGCCCGGGCTTTGGCGATGCCGCCGCCGCCCAGGAATTCACCGTCGATGTCCACGGTGATAGAGCGCAGGTCGAAGTACTTCCCGTCCTGGACGGCTACCGGGATTTCCTGGCCGGGTTCGCCGAGGCGCATGAGTTCCATTGAATGTGTTCCTGTTCGCAAAATTTGTCTGTTGTAACGGTCGGTACTCGTGGTTCAGTGCGTGTAGGGCCGCAGCTTCTCCAGCGCCGGGTTCAACTCGACGCCGAAGCCCGGCGTTTCGGGGACCTTGATCTTGCCGTTAACGGGCACCGGCTCACCCAGCAGCATCGGCGAGAACATGGGCACCACTTCCTCCGCGGTTGGATGCATCATGAGGAACTCGGCGAACGGGCTGTTGGTCCGGGTCACGACGAAGTGGTACGAGTACACGGACGAACCGTGTGGGACGACGAGCGCGCCGGCAGCGTCTGCCATGGCTGAGATCTTGGTGAGCTCAGTGATACCCCCGCACCATCCGACGTCGGGCTGGAGGATGTCCGCGCACTCCATGTCCAGCAGCAGTTTGAAGCCCCAACGGGTGGCCTCATGCTCGCCGGTGGTCACCAGCATCTTGGGCGGAACCTGCTTCTTGAGCTTGGCGTAGCCCCAGTAGTCGTCCGGCGGGAGTGCTTCTTCGATCCATTTCAGGTTGTACTCGGCAGCGCCGTGCGCCAGGCGCGTGGCGTATTCGAGGTCCAGCGACATCCAGCAGTCCAACATCAGCCAGAAATCGTCGCCCACCTTCTCCCGCATGTCCCGGATCATTTCCAGGTTCTTGCGCAGGCCCTCCTCACCCTCGGCAGGCCCGTGGTGCAGCGGCATTTTGCCGCCAATGAACCCGAGTTTCTTGGCGACGTCGGGCCTGGCGCCGGTGGCGTACATGGTCAGTTCGTCCCTGACCGGGCCGCCCAGCAGGGCGTACACCGGCTCCTGCCGGATCTTGCCCAGGAGGTCGTACAGCGCCAGGTCCACAGCGCTGATCGCATTCAGCACCACGCCCTTGCGGCCGTAGAACAGAGTGGACTTGTACATCTGGTCCCAGATTTTTTCGATGTCCGTAACGCGTGCACCCTCGACGAACCTGGCGAGGTGCTTCTCCACGATGAAGGCGCCGAGTTCGCCCGCGGTGGTGACGGCGAAACCTACGGTGCCGTCGTCCGCCTCGATCTCGACCACCAGGGTGCCCAGGACGTTCAGTCCGAAGCTCTGGCGGGACTGCCGGTATTCCGGGTAGACGGACATGGGCGTGGCGATGTGGTCATCGATCCAGTGCCCGGCGTCCTGGTCGTGGTAGTCGGCTCCGCCGCCGCGCAGCGTATAGGCGCGGACGTGGCGGATGCGGTTTTCAATACTCATTGGCTGTTCCTTGCTGAATCGAGGCGGATCAATACTTTGCCGGCGGTGCCGTCCGCCGCGGCCAGCCCGGCAAACGCGGCGTCGGCGTCTTCCATGGGAACTTCACGGCTAATGAGCTCCGCCAATACGGGGGAACCCTGGTCCACCCAAGCGGCCGCATCGCGGAAGTCCTGGTTGTTGTAGCAGAAGCTGCCCACGATCTCCCGTTCTTCCGTGGAAACACGGTAAGCATTGAAGGCAAGTTCCGGGGAACCCATGCCAACCAGCGAGACGACGCCGCCGAACTTTGTCGCATCCAGGGCACCGGCAATCGTGGGTCTGATGCCGACAGCGTCCACGGTGGTGTCTGCGAGGCGTCCAAAGTGCGTCCTGACCTGCTGGTCCAGCGGACCCTCTGCAGGGTCGAGCGCGGTCGCCCCGAGGCGTTCGCAGAGATCCCGCCGGGCCGGATCCATCTCGGAGACCAGGACCTGCTCCGCACCTTCCTGCAGCGCAGCGAGGATGACGGACTGGCCGATCGGGCCGCCGCCGATGACCAGGACTCTCTGGCCCGGCCGGATCCGGGCGCGGCGCACCGCGTGGAAGGCGACCGCCAAGGGCTCGATCAGCGCTCCGTAAACGATCGGCGTCCCGGAGGACAGTGCCACAACGTTGGCAACCGGAACCGCCACCTGTTCCGCGAAAGCGGACACGATCGCGGGGTTGACCCCAATGACTGTCCGGTCCGGGCAGTGCTGCTGCTGGCCGGCGTCGCAGGCTTCACAGCGGTTGCAGCTGATAAGCGGGTTGAACGTCACCGGCTGGCCTACAGCCAGGCCGGAGCCTTCCGTCCCGGCTCCCAGTGCGGCAATGCGGCCCACTGTCTCGTGGCCCATGACCTGGCCCGGAACGCGGCGGCCGTTTTCGCCGGTGTATCCATGGATGTCCGATCCGCAGATGCCCGTTGCAACGACGTCGATGAGCACCTCCCCGGGACCGGCGCCGGGTTCGGCCCGTTCCGCCACAACAAGCTGCCGGAAGTCCTTGAGTTCGAGTACCCGCATCAGTGCACCTTCTCGGGGATGGGCTGGGCCAGCGGATTGGTGTCAACGATCTTGCTGATCCGGTGGCTGTTGAAGAGCAGGACGGCCCCGGCCATGGCCGTACCGGCCAGGAGGAAGAGCCCTGCGCTGGGGCCGAATGCGGCTTCCGCCCAGGTCTTGGCGATGGGGGCGACGAACCCTCCGAGGCTGCCGATCGAGTTGATCAGCGCAATCCCGCCGGCTGCGGCGGCGCCAACGAGCATCCCGGTGGGAAGCGTCCAGAAAACGGGCTGCACGGAGATGAAGCCTGCAGCGCCAAGGGAGAGTGCCGCGAGTCCCATCAGCGGGTTGTCCGTCAGTGCGGAAGCCAGGATGCCTACTGCTGCCGCGGTCAGGGACGCAGAGGCCACGAGACGGCGCTTTCCGGTCCTATCTGCCAGCCGGCTGAGCAGGAAGGTGGCGAGAATGGCGAATCCCCACGGCACAGCGGTCATGAGCCCGACGCCGAGCCCCACCTTCGCGCCCACGAGCTTGGCGATCTGGGTGGGCAGGTAGAACGTGACGCCGTAGACGCTCATCTGGATGGTGAAGTAGATGAGGCAGAAGTACAGCACCTTGGGGTTCGTCAGGGCGCGGAGGGCGCCCTTGGGGGAGTGGTCCGCTTTGACCCGGTCCTCGACATTGAGTGCTGCGATCAGGGTGGCGCGCTCGCTGCCGTTCAACCACTTCGCATCCGCCGGTCCGTTGTCCAGGTAGGAGAATGCCCAGATGCCCACGGCCACCGTGAGTGCGCCGGTGACGAGGAACATGAGCTGCCACCCCTGCAGCCCGCCCAGGCCGTCGAGGTCAAGAAGCATCCCCGAGAGCGGTCCACCGAAGATGAAGGCGAGCGGTGCGCCGAAGTAGAACAGTCCGTTGACCTGCCCCCTGAACTGGGTGGGAATCCAGTACGTCAGGTAGAGGATTACGCCGGGAAAGAACCCTGCCTCGGTGATGCCGAGGAGTACACGGAGGATGTAGAAGGCCCACTCAGTCTGGGCGAACATCATGAGTGCGGAGACGATGCCCCAGCTGATCATGATCCGGGCCAGCCAGATCTTGGCGCCGAGCTTGCGCATGAGGATGTTGCTGGGAACTTCCAGTGCTGCGTAACCGAGGAAGAAGATGCCCGCGCCCAAGGCGTACGCCGCGTCGGACAGCCCGGTGTCCGCCTGGAAGGATGCCTTGGCAAAGCCGAGGTTGGCGCGGTCCAGGAACGCCAGGATGTACATGAGCAGAAGGACCGGGATGAGACGGCGGGTGACGCGGCTGACGATCGGTGCCAGCGCTTGGCCGGTGGGAGCTGTCATTGGAAGTGACACACTAACTCCTCGTTGAGTTCATGAATATGAAATAGTGTTCACGAATGTGAACAAGCCTGAGTATGGCACAGCTCACAGAGGGGTGCAAGCATGGCGCGGTGCTACGCGGTGCTACGCGGAACGGGCGGAAATGTTGCGCGGGTTGTCCGAGTTGCGTTCAGCGGGAACGGTTAGATCTGGTTCCCGTACACCAAGGAGGGCGCGGATCTCCTGAGCCGCGGCGACCAGCGGGCTGAGTATGTTTCCGGGCCACCCCGCGTCTGTCCTTGCCGTCGGCATGGTCACGGAGAGCGCAGCGTACATTCCTCCCCCCGCCTTGCTGGTCAGGGGAACGGCCACGCAGCGGCAGCCCTCCAGGTACTCCTCGTCGTCAAGGGCAAACCCGGCACCTTTGGCTTGGGTCACCAGCGACTTGAGGGCTCCAATGTCCGTTACCGTCTTTTCGGTGAGCCTGGGCAGCGCAACGGACTCAAGGCGCCGTTCGGCTTCCTCGGGTTCAAGCATGCTCAGGAGGGCCTTGCCAATCCCGGTTGCATGAGCTAGCAGACGCATGCCTACGGATGAGCCGAGGCGCATGCCGCCTGGGGCCTGGCTGATCGCGATATAGACGTTTTCCACTCCATCAAGGAGCGCAAGCTGCACGGTTTCGCCCAGTGACGCCGAGAGCCGGTCCATGACCGGCTTGGCCACGTTGGCCAAGGTCTGGTGGCCGGTGTAGAGCTGGCCTACCTGCCAGGCGCGCAACCCCAGTGAGTATTGCTTGTTAGCGCTGTTGTGGTCGAGCCAGCCCGCGGCGCAGAGGGTATTGAGCAGCCCGTGTGCGCTCGAACGCGGCAGGCTCAGCCCTTCTAGAATTTCCGTGAAGCTGGCGGAGCCCTTACCGGCGACGAATTCGACCACGGTCAGGGCCCGGTCCGCCGACTTGACTGTCGGATTCCCGCGGTCTTCGGCCATCTTCTACTCCCCAGTGAGGGCTCGAGGGGCATAAAAGCCAATGCCCACAGTTCACATACTTGAATTGTAAGCGTCCCGGCAACTGCGCCGATCCGGTGTTGGTAGAGGCTCCGGTGCTACCGCGGACTCTTGTCGACGACGCAGAACCGGTTACCGTCCGGGTCGGCGAGGACCACGAAGTCGGGGTCCTCCGGGTAGAGGTCCCAGTCGACGCGCCGGGCGCCGAGTGAAACCAGCCGTTCCACCTCGGCGTCCTGGTCGTCGGCATACAAATCCAGGTGGATGCGGGGGTGCTCCTGGACCGGCGTCTCGCTCAGCATGAGGGCAAGCTGCGCTCCATGGCCGGATGCCGGCACCAGGATCACCCAGGTTTCGTCGCCGGGCTCCTGCGGGACGTAGCCGAGGGCGGCGTGCCAAAAGGCGGTTGAGCGGGCGACGTCGTTGACGCCGAGGACTGTGCTGCCGATGGTCAACATCCGCCCAGCCTAAACCCGGCGGGCTGAGCCTGTCTTGCCCCGGGAAGGATGCCGCGGGCAGCCCGGCTAGACTCGCCTGCATGGGGGACAACAACACATCTGAAGGCCGCAAATCACCGCACTCTGCCAGCCTGCTTGCCGCCATCGTGCCCATTGCAGGGCTGGCAGCGGTAGTAGTGGGCTGCCTCGTCGCATGGAGCAACGCGAACGCAAGCTTCGGCTGGTTCGCCTACGCGCCCCTGAGCAATCAACTTTTCAGCGGAAACGGCATCGCCTTCGTGACCCAAGGAACACAAATCGGGCTGGCCGTCGCCGGACTCGGGCTGCTGGTGCTGGCGTTCTGGGCTGGATATCGGATCGGCAAAAGGGCCGCCCCCTAAATAGGCACATGGGCTCCTGGGGCCAGCAGCAGTGCGAGGTCCTCGCCGCCGACCCCGGCAAATCCATTAGCTTCCTCTTCTCGGAGGGCGTGCGTGACACCACCATCACCTGGCCGCTCGAGCCGGTGGACGGCGGCACGGTGCTCCACCACGAACACCGGATTCCGCCTCGACACCCCCATGGGCAAGCAGGCCATTGAAGGCATGGGCAGCGGGTGGCCCGGACTGCTGGCGCGGATCGACGGGGGTCCTCGCCGGCGTCTCGTGACGCTTTGGCAAGCGCACGACGGCGGGCGTGTCCCGCCGTCGTGCGTCCGCCTTGGAGGGACGCGGATTTTGCATCCCGCCCCGTGACCCTGTATGGTGTGAGCCGTGTCACCCACCAGTGGCACGTGCTTATGATCTGCGGCGGGAGAGTCCTGCCGGTACGTTCTGCAGGCGCCGTAGGAGCAAATCCTCCCCAGGAATCTCTCAGGCCCACGTACCGCCGCGGCAAGGCAACTCTGGAAAGCAGTCCGGGCAACCGGGCTCACCGACGGTGCAAGTGGCGTCCCGCTGAACAGCAGGGCAATGCAAAACTCTCAGGTCCAATACAGAGCGGGGAGGAACCCGAATCAAAGTGGCACCCTTCGCCACCTGAATTATGGAGTTCCTCTCATGACGGTTCAATCGTCCCCAACCACCTTCGCTGACCGCCATATCGGCGCGCGCCGCCAGTCCGACATCGACACCATGCTCAAGGCAGTCGGCTACGACACCCTTGATGGCCTGGTGGACAGCGCGGTCCCGGATTCCATCCGCCAGGACAAGCCCCTCACCCTTGAGGGCGCACTGAGCGAAGTCCAGGTCCTCGCCGAGCTCCGCAAGCTCGCCGGCAAGAACAAGATGGCCGTGCAGATGATTGGCCAGGGCTACTACGACACCGTGACCCCGCCGGTGATCCGCCGCAACATCCTCGAAGCCCCTGCCTGGTACACCGCCTACACCCCGTACCAGCCCGAGATTTCCCAGGGCCGGCTTGAGGCGCTGCTGAACTTCCAGACCATGGTCCAGGACCTCACCGCCCTGCCCGTTGCCAACGCGTCGCTGCTCGACGAAGCCACCGCCGTGGCCGAAGCCGTGCTGCTGATGCGCCGGGCCAACAAGTCCAAGACCGCGAAGGACGGCAAGACCGTCCTGGACGCCGACCTCCTCCCGCAGACCATCGCCATCGTGCTGGGCCGCGCCGAGGCCCTCGGCTTCGAGGTTGAAGTCGCTGACCTCACGTCCGGCCTGCCCGACGGCGACATCAACGGCGTGGTCCTCCAGCAGCCCGGCGTCTCCGGCCGCGTCTGGGACCAGTCCGCCGTCATCGCCGAGGCCAAGGACCGCGGTGCCCTGGTCACCGTCGCCGCGGACCTCCTGGCCCTCACCCTCATCACCCCGCCGGGGGAGCAGGGCGCGGACATCGCCGTCGGCTCCACCCAGCGCTTCGGCGTGCCGTTGTTCTTTGGGGGACCGCACGCCGCCTACATGGCCGTCCGCGACGGCATGGAGCGCACCCTCCCCGGCCGCATCGTCGGCGTCTCCAAGGACAACGCCGGCGTCCCCGCCTACCGCCTGGCCCTGCAGACCCGCGAGCAGCACATCCGCCGCGAAAAGGCCACCTCCAACATCTGCACCGCGCAGGCGCTGCTGGCCATCGTCTCCTCCTTCTACGCCGTCTACCACGGCCCCGACGGCCTGAAGGCGATCGCCGAAACCGTCCACAACAACGCCCGCGCCCTGGCCAGCACGTTGACGGCCGCCGGACGCGAACTGGTGTCCGACACCTTCTTCGACACCCTCACCGTCCGCGTGCCCGGAAAGGCCGCCAAGGTGATCACCGCCGCCGAAGCCCGCGGCATCAACCTGCGCCTCATCGACGCGGACACGGTTGGCGTGTCCGTCGATGAAACCACGACGCCGGAGGTCCTCTCCGCGGTGGCGGTCGCCTTCGGCGCCGGTCCGGTTGTGTCCGGCGAGGGCTTTGAGCTGCCGGAATCGGTGCTGCGCACCTCCTCCTACCTGCAGCACCCGGTGTTCAACACCCACCGCTCCGAAACCCAGTTGCTTCGCTACATCCGCCGCCTCTCCGACCGGGACCTGGCGCTTGACCGGACCATGATCCCGCTGGGCTCCTGCACCATGAAGCTGAACGCCACGGCAGAGATGGAAGCCATCTCCTGGCCCGAGTTCGCCTCCATCCACCCGTTCGCGCCGGACTCCCAGACCGAAGGCTGGCGCGAACTGATCAGCGGCTTGGAAGCCGACCTCGCCGAGATCACCGGGTACGACCAGGTGTCCATCCAGCCCAACGCCGGCTCACAGGGCGAACTCGCAGGCCTGCTGGCCATCCGCGGCTACCACCACTCCCGCGGTGAGGCACAGCGCAACGTCTGCCTGATCCCGGCCTCGGCCCACGGCACCAACGCCGCCTCCGCCGTCCTGGCCGGCATGAAGGTTGTGGTGGTGGCCACGGCTGCCGACGGCACGATCGACCACGCGGACCTGGAGGCCAAGATCGAGGCCCACAAGGACGTCCTCTCGGCCATCATGATCACCTACCCGTCCACCCACGGCGTCTACGACGCCGACGTCCGCGAGGTCTGCGACGCCATCCACGCCGCAGGCGGCCAGGTCTACGTTGACGGCGCGAACCTCAACGCGTTGGTCGGGCTGGCACAGCCGGGCAAGTTCGGCGGCGACGTCTCGCACCTGAACCTGCACAAGACCTTCTGCATCCCGCACGGCGGCGGTGGACCCGGCGTCGGACCGGTTGCAGCCAAGGCACACCTCGCACCGTTCATGCCGGGCGACGCGAACAAGGCTGCCCATGAAGACGGCCACGGGGTCGCCATTTCCGCTTCGCGCTTCGGCTCAGCCGGTGTGCTGCCGATTTCCTGGGCCTACGTGAAGCTGATGGGCGGGCAGGGGCTCACCGAGGCCACCAAGTCCGCGCTGCTGGCGGCCAACTACGTTGCTGCCCGCCTGGACGAGCACTTCCCCGTGCTGTACACCGGCGAGACCGGCCTGGTGGCACACGAGTGCATCCTGGACCTGCGCGAGCTCACCGCCCGCACCGGTGTTACCGCCGAGGACGTGGCCAAGCGCCTCATCGACTTCGGCTTCCACGCCCCCACGCTGTCCTTCCCGGTGGCGGGCACCCTGATGGTGGAGCCCACGGAGTCCGAGGACCTTGCGGAGATCGACCGCTTCATCGAAGCGATGATCACCATCCGCAAGGAAATCGACCAGGTGGCCGCCGGTGATTTCACTGTGGAGAAGTCCCCGCTGCGCAACGCACCCCACACAGCTGCCGCCGTTGTCTCTTCTGATTGGGAGCGGACGTACCCGCGCGAGCAGGCCGCCTTCCCCGTGGCCTCGCTCCGCCAGGACAAGTACTTCCCGCCGGTAGGCCGCATTGACGGCGCTGCGGGAGACCGCAACCTGGTGTGCTCCTGCCCTCCGCTTTCCGAATTTGAGAACTAAGGATTTCCCGATGACCGAGAACTACACCGCGCTCTACGAGCAGCACAAGATTGCCGGCGCCTCCTTCACCGACTTCGGCGGCTGGCAGATGCCCCTGAAGTACAGCTCCGAGCTGGCCGAGCACCACGCCGTCCGCAACGCCGCCGGCCTGTTCGACCTCTCCCACATGGGCGAGGTCTGGGTCACCGGCCCTGACGCCGGCGCCTTCCTGGACTACGCACTGGCGGGCAAGCTGTCCGCCGTGGCCGTGGGCAAGGCCAAGTACTCGCTGATCTGCCAGGAAGACGGCGGGATCATCGACGACCTCATCTCCTACCGCCGTAGTGAAGACAAGTACCTGGTGGTCCCCAACGCCGGCAATGCCGCCGTGGTAGCAGCAGCGCTTGCCGAGCGGGCTGCCGGCTTCGACGTTGTTGTTGACGACGTGTCCGCCGAGACCTCCCTGATCGCCGTGCAGGGCCCGAACGCCGAGGCCATCCTGCTGACGCTGGTTCCCGCCGAACAGCACCCGCTGGTGACCGAGCTGAAGTATTACGCGGCCGTTGAGGTAGGCATCGCCGTCAACGGAGCTATCCAGGACCTGCTGCTGGCCCGCACCGGCTACACCGGCGAGGACGGCTTCGAAATCTACATCCCCAACGAGGACGCCGCCGGCCTCTGGGAGGCCCTCCTGGAAGTTGGCGCCGGCCACGGCCTCATCCCCGCCGGCCTGGCCTGCCGCGACTCGCTGCGCCTCGAAGCCGGAATGCCCCTGTACGGCAATGAGCTCTCCCGTGAAGGCAACCCGTACGCCGCTGGCCTGGGCCCGGTGGTTTCGCTGGCCAAGGAATCGGACTTCGTGGGCAAGGCAGTCCTCGCCGAGCTCAAAGCACTCGGTGCAGGCTCAACCTCCGGCCGCAAGCTCGTGGGCCTCAAGGGACTGGGCCGCCGCGCCGGCCGCAGCCACTACCCCGTCCTCAAGGACGGCAACGTCGTGGGCGAGGTGACCTCCGGCCAGCCTTCACCCACCCTCGGTTACCCGATCGCCCTGGCCTACGTCGACGTCGAACACTCCGAACCCGGCACCGCCCTGGACATCGACCTCCGCGGCAAGGCGGAACCCTTCGAAGTAGTGGCCCTCCCGTTCTACAAGCGCCAGAAGTAACGCTCTCTCACTTGATGTGCGTTTTCTCCAGACGCTCTCTCACTTGATGCGCCTTTTGGGCTGACGCTCTCTCACTTTTCACACACGAACCTAAGGAATTACACATGGCAAAAGTTGTTGCTGAACTCAAGTACTCCGCCGAGCACGAATGGGTTGCTGCTGACGGATCCGGCCCCGCCAACATCGGCATCTCTGCCGTCGCCGCCGAAGCCCTGGGCGACATCGTCTACGTGGACCTGCCCGAGGTCGGCTCCACGGTGACCGCAGGGGAGACCTGCGGCGAGGTGGAATCCACCAAATCCGTCTCCGACCTCTACGCTCCCGTCACCGGCGAAGTAGTGGAAATCAACGACGAAGTGGTCTCCGATCCCGCCCTGATCAACAACGATCCCTACGCCGCCGGCTGGCTCTTCAAGGTCTCCGTCACTGAAGAAGGCCCGCTGATGTCCGCTGAAGAGTACGCCTCAGCCAACGGCGGCGAGCTGTGACCGCCCCGGCAGACGTGACCGCCTTTGAACAGGTGGTGTCGCCGTCGCTGGACGCCAACCTCGCCGCGCTGGACCCGGAAATCGCCGCGAAGATCGACGACGAACTCACCCGCCAGCGTGACGGCCTGGAGATGATCGCCTCCGAGAACCACACCGCCGTCGCCGTGATGCAGGCGCAGGGATCGGTGCTGACCAACAAGTACGCCGAAGGCTACCCGGGCAAGCGCTACTACGGTGGCTGCGAACACGTGGACGTCATCGAGCAGCTCGCCATCGACAGGATCAAGGCGCTCTTCGGCGCCGGGTTCGCCAACGTCCAGCCGCACTCCGGCGCGCAGGCCAACGCCTCGGTCATGCACGCGCTGATCAAGCCGGGCGACACCATCATGGGCCTGAACCTGGCCCACGGCGGCCACCTCACCCACGGCATGAAGATCAACTTCTCCGGCAAGCTCTACAACGTGGTCCCCTACGGCGTCCGCGAGGACACCCACACGGTGGACATGGCAGAGGTGGAGCGACTGGCGCAGGAGACCAAGCCCGCGCTGATCGTGGCCGGCTGGTCCGCCTACGCCCGGCAGCTGGACTTCGCCGAGTTCCGCCGCATCGCCGACTCCGTCGGTGCGTACCTGATGGTGGACATGGCGCACTTCGCCGGCCTGGTGGCCGCGGGGCTGCACCCCTCGCCGGTCCCGCACGCGCACGTCACCACGTCCACCACGCACAAGACCCTCGCCGGTCCCCGCGGCGGCATCATCCTGACCAACGACGCCGACATCGCCAAGAAGATCAACTCGGCTGTGTTCCCCGGCCAGCAGGGCGGCCCGCTGGAACACGTGATCGCGGGCAAGGCCGTGGCGTTCAAGATCGCCGCGTCCGAGGAGTTCCGCGAGCGGCAGGAGCGCGTGCTGGCCGGCGCCCGGATCCTGGCCGAACGCCTGGTCCAGCCGGACGTCACGGCCAAGGGCATCAGCGTGGTGTCCGGCGGCACCGATGTGCACCTGGTCCTCGTTGACCTGCGCAACTGCGAGCTCGACGGGCAGCAGGCCGAGGACCGGCTCGCGGCCATCGACATCACGGTCAACCGCAACGCCGTGCCGTTCGACCCGCGCCCGCCGATGGTCACCTCCGGCCTGCGGATCGGCACGCCTGCGCTGGCGACGCGCGGGTTTGGTGAGGCTGCCTTCCGTGAGGTTGCTGACATCATCGCCGAGGCACTAACGGCCGACGCCGATACGGACCTTTCCGGCCTGCGTCACCGCGTCGAGTCCCTGGCAAAGGCCCACCCGCTCTACCCGGGCGTCGCACCCCTGTCCTAGAGCTGGCTGGCTTCGGGACCGGCGGACCGGACATTTTCACGCGTGCTGCTCCTTCGTCGCTTTGACGCACGCTTTCGAAAAGTCCGGCTCCGCCGGCCCCTGGCGGGTCCCTCGCCTGGTGAGGTGCCCTCGGAGTGGGCGGGGCATCCGGCAGCATGCGTCTAAGGGAGCGTCACGTCCGCTCAGCGGGCGTCTTCGCGACCGAGCATGCAGAGGATGTCCTGCCCGCTCCACCCCAACCACCGTTTAGTTAGGAATACCCGTCATGGCTGTTGGAGTCTTTGATCTGTTTTCGATCGGGATTGGGCCCTCGAGTTCGCATACTGTGGGGCCGATGCGGGCTGCTGCTGTTTTTGCGGAGGAGCTCAAGGCCTCCGGTGTGCTGGCGGGGGTGGCGTCGTTGCGGGTGGATCTTTATGGGTCGCTGGCGGCGACCGGTCACGGACACGGGACGATGACCGCGATCCTGTTGGGGTTGGAGGGGTTCCATCCGGAGCTGATCCTGCCGGATGAGGTGGAGGAGCGGCTGGCCTCGATCGCGGAGACCGGGATGTTGCAGTTGGCCGGTGCGGTGGCGTTGCCGTATGGGGTGAAGGATATGGTGCTGCGGCCGTTGACGGTCCTGCCGCGGCATACGAACGGGATGACGTTTACGGTGTCCGACGCCGGCGGCAACGTCCTGCACGCCGCCACGTTCTTTTCGGTGGGTGGCGGGTTCATTGTCCGTGAGGGTGAGGAGGACGCGGCGCTGCAGGAGCTGGAGGAGTCCAAGAAGGAGCTGCCGTTGCCGTTCCGGACCGCCGCGGAACTGCTGGGGCACTGCCGGGACACCGGCTTGGGCATCAGTGAGGTGATGCGGGTCAACGAGGAGGACAGCCGGACCCCGGAGGAGATCCGGGAAGGCCTGCTGCATATTTACTCCGTGATGGAGGGCTGCGTGGCCACGTCCCTGAAGCGTGAGGGGGTGCTGCCGGGCGGGTTGAAGGTCCGGCGCCGTGCCCCTGACTGGTACGACCGGTTGCGGAAGGAAAGCGCCCGCCCCGGCGTGGACGGCCAGGACGCCGGCGCCGGCTCGGGGGAGTTCCATGACCCGAAGTATTGGCAGGAGTGGGTTAATTTGATTGCCCTGGCGGTGAATGAGGAGAATGCCTCGGGCGGCCGGGTGGTCACGGCGCCGACGAACGGTGCGGCGGGGATCATCCCGGCGGTGCTGTACTACGCGCTGCATTTCGCGCCGGGG
>NZ_VDEV01000030.1:0-67176 GCF_006151685.1 Arthrobacter sp. BB-1 | reverse complement strand
CAGCTCACTGCTCGCAGCCACGGCCTGAGGGTCCCAGCCGCAGCGAAGAGCTGACACCCAAAGAAACCTGATGCATAGACAGGACCAATGATGTTCCCCATCAGAATCGAAATCATCCCTTCCGAAGGAATCATTGAGCAGGTCCAGGCCCTGGTGCCCCGGACCACCACGCTCAGCGTCACGTGTCTGCCGCACCACGGCATCGAGCGGACCATGCGCACCGCGGTGGAGGCTGCAGACCTCGGCTACACCGTGGTCCCGCACCTGGCCGCGCGCAGCATCCGCAGCCGTGCCGAGCTCACCGAGATCATCCGTGGCTGCAACGCCGGCGGCATCGGTGAGGTGTTCGTCATCGGCGGCGACCGGAAACAGGCCGCCGGCACCTACGACTCCGCCCTTCCGGTACTGGAAGACATCGCCCAGTACACCGGCGGGACCATGCGGGCCGGGGTGGCCGGCTACCCGGAGGGCCATCCGCTGGCCAGCCCCCTGGACCTGCTGGACGCACTGCTGGCCAAGCAGCACCTGGCCTCGCACGTGGTCACCCAGATGTGCTTCGACGCGGGAAAAATCCATGACTACGCGGCACTCTTGCGCCGCGAAGGCGTACGCCTGCCCCTGTGGGCAGGCGTGGCTGGATCCGTCCCGCGGACGAAGCTCGTGGCACTCGCCACGCAGATCGGCGTCGGAAGTTCCCTGAAATTCCTCAGCCGCAAGGGCCCGCTGGCCCGCAAACTCCTGAGCGGGGACCGCTACTCGCCAGGCAGCCTGATCACCGGGCTGGAAACACAGCCGGACAACATCGCCGGCATCCACCTTTACAGCTTCAACAGCCTTGCTTCGGCGCAGGACTATGGCGTCCACACAGCGCCGGAACAGGCATCCCCTTCCGCAGCACTCCAGCCAGCATTGATTCGAGGAGCAGCACGTGACCACTAAATCCACTACTTCCCGCCAGGAGCCGCATCTCGAGCGGCAACTCAGCAACAGGCACATCCAGCTGATCGCCATTGGCGGCGCAATCGGCACAGGCCTGTTCATGGGCTCCGGCAAGACCATCTCCGCCGCCGGGCCGTCCGTCATCTTTGTCTACATGATCATCGGCTTCATGCTGTTCTTCGTCATGCGGGCCATGGGCGAACTGCTGCTGAGCAACCTGAACTACAAATCCTTCAGCGACTTCGCGGCCGACCTCCTGGGCCCGTGGGCCGGGTTCTTCACAGGCTGGACCTACTGGTTCTGCTGGGTGATCACCGGCATCGCGGACGTCATCGCGATCGCCGGGTACTCCAAGGAGCTCTGGCCGGGGTTGCCGCTCTGGATCCCGGGCCTGGCCACCGTGGCCATCCTCTTGCTCCTGAACCTCGTCACCGTGAAGGCGTTCGGCGAAACCGAGTTCTGGTTCGCGCTGATCAAGATCATCGCCATCGCGGCGCTGATCATCGTGGGCATGTTCATGATCTTGACGGGCTTCCAGTCCGACGCCGGCCCTGCCACCTTCACGAACCTGTGGAACCACGGCGGCATGTTCCCGAACGAGTTCATGGGTTTTGTGGCCGGCTTCCAGATTGCGGTGTTCGCGTTTGTGGGCATCGAGCTGGTGGGCACCACCGCAGCCGAGGCCAAGGACCCGGAGAAGAACCTGCCCAAGGCCATCAACTCCATCCCCATCCGCGTGCTGCTCTTCTACGTGGGCGCCCTTATCGTCCTGATGTCCGTCACCCCCTGGACCCAGTTCCAGGCCGGTCACAGCCCGTTCATCGCCATGTTCTCCCTGGCCGGCCTCGGCGCCGCAGCCACCGTGGTGAACCTGGTGGTGCTCAGCTCCGCCATGTCCTCGGCCAACTCCGGCATCTACTCCACCTCCCGCATGGTGTACGGGCTTGCCCAGGAGGGCGACGCGCCCTCGGCCTTCGGCGCCCTGTCACGCCGCAAGGTCCCGCAGAACGCCCTCTTCCTCTCCTGCGTCCTGCTGCTCTCCGGCGTGGTGCTGATGTACGCGGGCCAGGACATCGGCAAGGCCTTCGACATGGTGACCACCGTCTCCGCCGTCTGCTTCGTGTTCGTCTGGTCCATCATCCTGGCCAGCTACATCGCGTTCCGCCGCCGCCGCCCGCACCTGCATGAGTCATCCAAGTACCGGATGCCCGGCGGCGTCCCGATGGTGTGGGTGGTGTTCGCGTTCTTTGGCTTCGTCCTCTGGGCCCTGACAACGCAGCCGGACACCCTGCTGGCGCTGCTGGTCACGCCGGTCTGGTTCATCATCCTGGCCGTGGCGTGGCTTGCCATCCGCCGCCGCCCGGCCCACCTGGCCCGCTACGCACAGTTCCAGGCCGATCTTGCCCAGGAAGCGGAAACGTCCAAGGCCAGGGAACTCGAGAAGGTGCAGAAATGAGCACGGCCACCACACTGCCGCCCAGCACTCCCGCCGCCACCCCCGGAACCGATGCCGGGGCACCTGACCCGGCTGCCGCCGTCGAACATGTCCTGACGGTTGACTGCGTTGAATCGCCCGGGATTGTCCACGCGATTTCCGCGTTCCTGCTGGAGCAGGGGTGCAACATCATCGACATCAAGCAGTATGGCGACAAGGCGCAGGGGCACTTCTTCATGCGGGTGCACTTTTCCTCCGGTTCGCCGGCTGGTGGGCAGCCTGCCGGGCAGCCTCTCCGGCAGCCCGCCGGCACTGAAGACCTCCGCAGCGGCTTCGCCCCTGTGGCGGAGAAGTGGCAGATGAACTGGCAGCTGGAACCGCACGGCCGGAAGCGCCGGGTGCTGGTGATGGTGTCCAAGATGGGGCATTGCCTCAACGACCTGCTGTTCCGGGCACGCACCGGGGACATTCCGGTGGAGATCGTGGCCGTCGTCTCCAACCACCGCGAGCAGGAGGGCCTGGTCCAGTGGCACGGCATCCCGTTCTTCCACGTGCCGGTCACCAAGGACACCAAGGCCGACGCCGAAGCGCGCCTCCTGGAGCTCGTGGGCGCCTTTGACGTGGAACTGGTGGTCCTGGCCCGCTACATGCAGGTCCTGAGCGACCAGCTTTCGGCCAGGCTGGCGGGCAAGACCATCAACATCCACCACTCGTTCCTGCCGAGCTTCAAGGGCGCGAAGCCCTACCACCAGGCGTACGAGCGCGGCGTCAAGACCGTGGGGGCCACTGCCCACTACGTCAACGCGGAACTGGACGAGGGCCCGATCATCTCGCAGCAGGTCATCGAGGTGGACCACACCTACACCGCCGATGACTTGGTGGCCGTGGGCCGGGATGCCGAGTGCGTGGCGCTACGGAATGCCGTCCGCTGGCACTGCGAGGGCCGGATCCTGCTGCTGGGCAACCGCACAGTCGTCCTGCGGTAGGCGGAAGCGGACGACGGCGGGAGGCCCCGCCGTCGTCCGCTTTGCCTTGGGCGGGTGGACCGGTTGTTGACCTCTCCACCTGCAACCGGCAACGATTGGGTATGACTGACTCCGGAGCTGATACCGCAGGTGCCCCTTTCGACGACGACGGCGCGGCGGAGGTTGACGGCGTTGAGACTGCCGAAAGCATCGCGGACGAGGTCCGTGACGAGATCCGCCTTGGCCACGTGCAGGATGAGGTGAGCCACGTGCTGGAGGAGCGTTTCGAAGAGGCGGGCATCGACCTGCGTCCGGAAGCGGTGGACGAGCTCGCTGAGGAAATCGAAAAGGACGCCTCGAGTTAGGCGGGTTTCCCTGAAGGGCTGTGCGGGCCGGAAACGGCGGGTAACAACCTGGGTTAGTGCGCTGGCCGTGTTGGGCGCATGGCTTTCGAAGTCATACCGGTGATCCAGGTGGCCCGCACTGTGGAGTGTTGCGGGCGGGTTTTGCCGAGGAATTAACTAGGGCCAGTCGGCCAGGCGGAACTGCACCGGCTGCCGGATTCCGAGCAGGAGTTCGCCCGTCCACTCGGCCACGGTCCGCTGCCGGCCCTCCGGTTCAGGGCTCGGCTGCTGCTGCGGGTCCTCGGATACGGTCTCTGGCAGGGCATTGCTTGAGCTTTTCATGGGTCCCCCTTGGTGTGCTTGTGAAGCAACCCTAGGCAGCCCGCAATGCCATGGGAAGAGGGTTTATCTACCGACAGGATAAACTTCGCAAATCTTGAGGATGGCCCGGCGTGTCCCCGCCTTCCGGGCGTTCGGGCTGCAGTTTCGAGCTGCCCCGTTGGGATGCCGCCGTGGGCAGCCTCGCCGGATCATCCTCACGTCGCCGCACTCCGCCATAGCAAGCGGGCGACGGCGGGAGGCCCCGTCGTCGCCCGCTTGCTGGCTGTCATCCCTGGTACGCTGACTTGTCCTCGGGGGTGTGTTGGTTAGTCCTCGTAGGTGTTGGCGATGTAGACATCGCAGGGGGCGTTGTGCGCCACGCTGTTGGCCACGCTGCCCAGGAGGCGGCCGATGCCGCGCATCCTCCGGTTGCCCACCACGATCAGCCGGGCGTCCAGGCGGATGGCCTCCTTGATGAGGGAATCGGCCGGTTTGCCGCGGGCGGCGAAGTGGGTGACCTCCACTCCCGGCCGCGTATCGGACAGTGCTTTGGCGACGTTTTCGGCGGCCTCGGAGTTCCAGACCCTCACCTCGTCCGAACCGACGCCGAAGCTCTCGGAACGGTCGACGTCGAATGCGGTCACCACGTGCAGCGAAGCTCCCAGCGATTTCGCCAGGTCCAGCGCTTTTTCCGCGGCCTTCAATGCCGACGGGCTGCCATCCACTCCAACTACCACTACTCCACTCATTCCTGGCTCCTTTGCTCGTGCGTAGTTTCAGCGTTCACTGTTTCAGCGTTCACTCGCAAGTCTAGGGAAGATCGGGCTGAAGCCCCCAGGTCAATTTGCCGATGGCATCGCTTTGGAGCCCGCTGAGGGCTGCGAGCCCGAAGTCGTCCACTCCGAGCCGGCGCGCCGCGGCCAGGAGGTTCACCCGCCGCTCCTCAAGTGCCGCCTTCGATTCCCCGAGCTCCGTCAGCTCTGACTGCAGTTCCGCGATAACGGCCAGCCGGTGTTCGGCAGACATTCCGGACGGCAGCAGGTCATCCGAAGCCATTGAAGGCCAGCGAGCTCATCAGCCTGTACAACGCCGGTGGAACCACCATCGACCTGTGCAACCTGACGGACGGCCTGAAGTCCAAGGGCCTTCTGGTGGAACAGGAACAATCGCACCAGCCCAGCCGCCGCCGGCATGGCCCTGCGGCAGCTTTGCTGTGCTGTTAGCCGTGGGCGTGAAGGATGCGCGCCAGGGCGTCTTCTCCTGGGGAGAGCCTGGTGCAGGCGTGGTCCGGCGGGCCGCCGGTGACGGGCTCCAGTTGCCGGGGCCAGTGGGGTGGTTCCCAGTCTTGGTGTTCGCTTGTGTAGTGGCGGCCGGTGGGTGAGGTCCAGCCGGGTGGTCCGGTTGTGGTGGCGGGGGTGGGTTTCCAGCCGCTGGTGTGGCGGAGTTTGTGGTGTTTTGGGCAGGGCTGGCCCAGGTTGCTGATTCCGGTGGTGCCGCCTTGGTGCCAGGCGAGGAGGTGGTCGGCTTCGTTGTCCAGGGAGCTGTTGCTGCAGCCGGGGAAGGGGCATTTTCCGTCCCTGAGCCTGAGCCAGGTCCGCATCGCCTTGGTTACCCGGTAGCTGGTGCGGCCGATTTCCAGCGGTGCCCCGTCCCGCGGGTCAACCAGGACCCGGTGGAACGAGTCCGCCCCGCCGGCGACGAGGTCCCGTGCCATCGAGGCCGGGATGGGGCCGTGCCCGTCCAGCACCGCGGGCTCGTCCGTGAGGCCCATCAGGGAGAATACCGGCACGGTGACCAGCACCTCGGCCCGGGTACCGCTGCCCCCGCTGGTGGTGCCGCTGGTGAGAAGTGCTTCGGCGAAGGTGTCGGCCCGGAGCTGGGTCAGGGTGCGGGCCTCGTCCGGTCCCTGCCTTCCGCGGGAGATGGCGGTGAGCCGGTTCCAGGCCGCTGCGGCGTGGTGGGCGGGCAGGTAGGCGGAGAGCCAGGCCATGCCGTCCTGGTCCGGCCGGTATTCTACCCGCCGGTCAGCCACACCCTTGGCGTGCCGCTTCTCGATGGATTCGGCGTGGTGGCGTTCCCGCCATGTCCGGGCTTTGGCCCGGAACCGGTACGCCGGCATCTCGCCAATGGCGGCGGCCTTGCCCGGTTGTGGTGTGTGCTGGTCCAGGAAGTAGGCTTCCAGGGCGGCGGCGCCAGCGGGGTCAAGGGTTGCGGCCTCGTCCACCATGACTGTGGCGTGCTGCCAGGAGAGTGTTCCGTTGTGCAGGGCTGCGAGGGTGCGGGGCAGGGAGCTGGTCAGGGCGTGGGACCGGGCCAGCAGGGCGCCCGCGGCCCGGTCCCCGATGGCCATGACACAGCTGATCTCGGCTGCGATTGCCATTTCCTGCGCCTGCACCGGGGCGTCCGGCGGAGCGGCCGCACGGGCGGTGCCCGCGTACGTCCCCGCAGCGTCGGCCACCAGACCCGCTATCCGGGCCTGGACCCCGGCGGCCCCGGCAAGGATCTCCAGGCACCCATCAGCCAGCCCGGCCAACGGGTCAGCTGCCGAAAACGGCTCCGAACCGCACCCAACCGCCTCCGCCCTGAGCACAGCAACAGCCGCGTTGATGTCCTCAAACGCCTTCACCACCGCCGCTTTCCCCATAAAGCCATCATGACTAGGGGGTCTGACATTTTAGGCGTTGGGCAGAGAACCGCCCTGAGGGTGCAAACTCCTACCCTGCCGGGAGCGGGTACTCCGTTGAACACCGTGTCTTCCAGCAGCCAGATGGTGGACCTGCCCCTGCCCGCCGACATAATACTGCCGTCGAAGACGAACATCGGGTCCATGGAGCGGTCCTCACCTCTCCGGGGACGCTGCGCTCATCTCGGACCGGCTCAGCAGCAGGAAACACGAGTACATGCCCGGCAACCTGCTCGCTTCACCGCTCGCAACGCTGGAACCGCTGGAAGCCGACGAAGCCCACATCTCGGTGGACATCCACGCGGACCCTGCGGCCGTGGCAGGGCGCGTCGTGGCCAGCCTGACGGGGGCTCCCGCTAGCGCAGCGCCTGCTGGATAACCGCAGTTGCGGCTTCGACGGCACTTTCCACGGCGTCCTCCTCAAGCGGCCGCCACGCCGAGGTGCTGACTTCCACCGAGTTCTGGCCCCTCCTGGCGCCGAGGGCTATGTACCAGCGGCCGGGTTGGTCCGCAACCTGGTAACTGAACGCGTAGCTGGAGTCGCCCTCGATCCCGACAGCCACGTGCCTTACGGGGTCCAGGGAAAGCTTGCCCTTGCCGATGATGTTGGCCTCGACGGCGGTGCAGTCCTTGACGGCCGCAGCCCGGGCGTCAAAGGGGAAGGGCTGCTGGACCGCTGAACCCATGCTGACCGCGGTCACATCGAACGCGATCATTTTGTCTTCCGTGGAGGCGATGGCCTTCGCCATGGTGGCGCCTTCGGCCAGGGCGGCGAAGTACGCGGCGTCGTCGTAGGCGCACGGAATCCGCGAGGGGAGCGGCACCGGTCCTGCTGCCCGGGTGATTGTCCGGGCTTCGGTGGGGCTCACATAGAGCTTGGTGCCAGCCGGTCCCGTCACGCCTGCGAGCAGCCGGGCCAGTTCATCAGGGCTTCGGGCGCCGGTGGGGATTGGCCGCGGGGAGCTGGGCGGGTTCTTAACTGCCTGGTCGATGAGCTCCCGGGCGAGGCCGGCCATCGAATCCAGCGCCCGGGCCGTGGTCTCCTGGTTCACCGGCCAAAGCGAGAGTGCCAGCTCGATGGAGATGGTCCCGGCCAGCACCTGCATCCCTGCCGCACCCATGTCCGCCGCGCCGAGGCCCTTTGCCTTCTGCACCGTTGCGTAGGCCTTCTGCCCCACCGGCGGCGCAGGCGACAGCTGGACCTCGAACGTGGTGGTCATCCCGCCGGCACCTCCGCCGGGTACTTGCAGTGTGAAAGCCCGTTCAAAGCGGGCGCACGTGGACATCAGGCCATCGGTGCCGTTGAAGTCAGCCGCGGCCAGCTTGTCATTCGCGGCACTCCTCATCACAAACGCGATGGTGGACGTCGGGGACTGTCCGGCATCGAGCGGGACGGCGGAACAGCTCTCCGGTGTAGTGGTGCTGGTGTTTACGGGGCCCGGGAATCCTTCTGCCGTGCTCCTGAGGCTCCGGGAATCGATCACCATCCCCTGCAGGTTCCGTGACTCCACCACCGATTTCGCGATGTCCACGAGCTACTGGTCATCGTAGACCTCTTCCGGTAACGCTCCCGGCGCGGCGGAAGAAGGAGGTGCGGGCGTTGAAGACTCCGGTGATGAGGTGGGCGGTGATGCGGCATCCGGGGTGGGGGAGCAGGCGGCGAGGGCAAGCACCACGGCGCCGGCTGCCCAGCGGCGTACCCTAGACCCCGGCATTGGCGAACACCCTGCCAAAGAACGCCATCAGCCTGTCCGCAGTGGCTTGGGTTTCCGCTTCCGACGATATTGTGCTGCTGGCCTCTACCGACAGCGTCCCCCTGCGTGCCCCAGCCCGGACGTGCCATTCTCCCGTCCCGTCGGCAAGTTGGTAGGCGACGGCGTAGCTTGAGTCGGCGGTGAGGGCGGCATTCAGGCGGGAGAGCGCAGTCCATGGGCGTGGACTGCCGCCCATCAATTCCTCCTGGATCGATTGGCACTCGCGAAGTTCGGTGGCCCGGGAATCAAACGGATAGGGAGGGGCTGCCGCCGTCGGCATGCTGATCACGCTGAAGTCCGTGTACTCCATCTTGCTGGCACCCTGGATCTGCCCCTGGCCCAAAACCGCGCCCGTGAGCGAGCCGAAATACGCCGTGTCACCAAAAGTGCAGGGAGCCGGAGCCGCCGACTCCTGGGGGGCAGGGCCTCCGGTGAATCCGGGAACCGGGCCTATGACCGAAGCGCCGGGAAGGGTAACGGGATTCCCGTTCGGCCCCGGGACGCCTGAAACTAACGCAACCAGGTCGTCGGGAGTCCTGGAGTTCTCCGCCGCCGGTGCCACTGTTGGAGGCCTCTTCACGGCCTGGTCGATCAGCTCCTTCGCCAGCCCGGCCATGGAGTCGAGGGCCGGTTTCGCGTCCGACTCCGACTCAAGCGTGGCAACGGAGAGGCTCAGGGAAATGGACATGGTCCCCGCCAGCACCCGCAGCCCCACCATGCCGTAGTCGCCAGGACCCTTCGGTTTGGTGGTCTGCATGTAGCCGTGCTGTTTTTCCGCGATCGGCGGAACGTCAAGCAGCTGGACCGCGTACGTTGTGGTCCGTCCCGACTCGGTGGATGACACATCAAACTGGTGGCAGGTGGACACAAGATCGTCCGTGTAGCCAAAATCAGCCTTGGCAATGGCATCTTTTTCTGCACTGCGGAGAGTCACCATGATGGTGGTGGTGGGTCCGGACGGCGTTCCGATGGGCATGATGCCCTCGGCAAAGCTCGCGGTTTTGTCCGCCCAGCGGACGAACGGGTTTTGGGGGACGAAGGCCGCACACTCTGGCGGGGCCGTCTCTGTGCTGACCTGCGGGAACGCTCCGCTGGACGCTCCGCTGCGCTGGCGCTCGGAGTCCTGTGCCGCAGGGAACGACAGGTTCCGGCTCTGGCCAACACCGTTGATGACCGCCACAAGCTCCGCGTCCGTAAAGGCCTTATCCGGCCAGCCGGTTGACCCGGTAGCGGAAGAACTCGAACCGGGAGCAGGGGAAGCCGGTGCCGGTGAAGGCGACCCTCCCGGCGGACTCGCGCTAGGCGTCGTGCTCCCGGAAGAACAGCCGGCCAGGGCCAGCACTGCAGCCAGGGTGCAACCCAGCCAACGCCTGCCGCCCCTTCCCCGCTTGGACACGCCATGGGTTCCATCACCGCGAGCAGCCATCATTGGCCTCCTTTGCCGAGACCAACGCTATGTTCGGGCACAGGAGCCCACTAGGGGATTAGGACCCGCGGACCCCCAGGGAACAAAAGCGCCAACTCGGTCCCAGCGCCGTGAGCCAACAGAACCAGCACCGGCCAGCGTGATGTCCCCAAGCCACCCAGCCGCCGCACCGCATTTTCAATCCCCACGGCGCGCTACCCCGCCTAACCGCTGGACAGAAATTCCGGTTATTTTGGCGGGGTGCGCAGGGGTATGACTTCCAGCTGCGCCGCCGGGCCCAGGACCACCAGGACGTGTTGCGCCGTGACTCCGTCCAGGGCCGCCGCCACCTGGTCCACCGTTCCAGCCGCGGCTGGCGTAGCTGCACCCTCTGAAACGGCACCCGACGCGGGAACAGCGGAGGCGCCGTCGTCCGCGCGCAGCCACAAGGTGACCCTGGCGCCGCCGGTGGCTTCAGCGATGCCCGCGGCCAAGGCCTCGGCGTCTGCTGGTTGCGCGGTTACCAGCGTGACCGCGTCGATGGTGCGCGTCCTGGCGGGCCGCGCAGCGGCGAGGAGGACACGGTCGTGCCGCCACAGGGCGAAGTGGTAGCCGGCCACGAGGCCCGCGGCCACCAGGAGCCCGAAGGGTGCGCGGATGCGGTCCAGGAGGCTGCCGCCGGTGACGTCCCCGAGCAGGAATTCGAAGAGCCGGTAGCCGATCACCAGGAGCGTGACGAGTGCAACCACTGCGCTGACACCGAAGAAGGCAATGAGGTAGATGCGGCGGCCGGGCGGAATGTCCTCGGCAGTCCGCGGCTGCTTCAGGGGCTTCCACGCCAGCCACCAGACCGGTCCGCCCACCAGGAGGGAACTGATGCCGCCAAGCAGCAGGGTCCGCGTGGCCCCTCCTGCCAACGGCGACACGGCCGCAGCCAGCAGCGCGTTGACAACAACACCCACCCCTGAAGCGGCCGCAGCGAGGGCAACTGCCGACGTAACCAGGAGGCTCGCCCGCATGGTGCCGGGGGAGCGGCGGACCGAGACGGCGCGGTGATACCGCCACACCAGCGCCCCCACCAGCGCCCCGGCCATGGCGGGGCCCAACGGCTCAAGCAACTCGCTCATGGGGTTGTTCCGGTCGAACGCCAGCCGCAGGAGCACAAACACCACCACGCCGGCGCCGCCAAGGGCAGTGATGCCGGCAGCGAAAATCCCGACGGCGATCATGATGACGTCAACAAGGCCCGTTTGGAAACGCCGCCCGCCCTCCCTGAACCAGTGCCACCACCACACGACCGCCCCGCCCGCCGCCCACACCAGTGAACGGAGCACGGAGTACCACCAGGGCTCGACCGTGACGGTCAGCGGGAAACCGCGGACCGCGACATCGAGCAGCCCGCCCAAGGCTGCGATGCCTGCGCCGGCACCGAGCAGCAGGCCGAACACGGACCCGACGACGGTCCTCACGTCGTCCAGGTGCGCCGTGGGCTTCTTCGGGTGCTTCCACATCCAAAGGTGCCAGGCCCAGATGGCCGCCCAGACAATGCTGTTGGCGAGCGTGGGCGCCCAATCGTTGCCCCGCTGCCCAATGAATGAGGTTGCCAGCCCCAGGAAGGAGGTGGTGAAGATGATGAGTGAGATGCCGTACATGGCGGTGATGTACAGGCCCCAGCCGCCGGAAGTGCGTTCGGCCTCGTCGTCGAGCCGCCGCCAGACAAACCACCACAAAAGCAGGGCGAGTGGTCCGCCGATCAGGGTGAATGCCAACGATTGGGCCAGTCCGGCCACGTCCGTGGAGGCCAGGACAGCCCCCGAGGTGAACAGGCGTTCGAGCAGCCCGCTGAGGCCGGAAGCCGCGATCACCACCAGGGCAAGCAGAAGGGCGTACTGGATCAGCCGGCGCAGGGCGACCTGGGCGTGGCCCGACGCCGGGGCCGCCAGCTGCGCGGGGGAGGTCATGGCTTCACCGGCATTCCCGAGCAGGCCATCAGCGGGTAGGGCGCCTGGCTGATCTTCCAGTTCCCGTCCGCCTTCACCAGGGTAAAGATGTCCTCCATCTCGTACTCGGAGGGGCCGAACGGCGCTCCCTGGCTCGAGTTGACGATGGATACCTTCACGGTGGCTGACTGGTCCCGCTCCGTCGCCGACACCAGGACAACCCTGGTGGGCCGGGGCTCGCCCGAGAAGGAGCCGCGGCATTCTGTCCGGGCGGAATCGGTGAGGTAGGTCTCTGCTGTGGTGATGTCGCCGTCGATCACCGCCGTACTGTACCGCTGGACGACGCCTGCCGGGCTGGCCTCGTCCAGCGGTTCCGGGGCTCCGCGGGAAAACACCACGGCAAGGGCCACCACCACCAAAACGCCGATGATGCCTAGCAGCACGAGGATGATCCTGTCGGGTTTTCGCGCTGCATCAGTCATGGCGCAAGTATGCCCGCTCCTGGCCGGATCCTGGTGGAGTCTTTAGGCCCGACTCTTCCTGTTCACCGTCCCGCAACCGGGGGGTCCTCAGGTGTTCTTGCGCGCCGACAAGTCTTTTCAGGCACACCTGCCCCAACCCAACAGCCGGGCAGTGAATCCCCACAGCTGTACCAAGGAGAACTTCGTGTTCGTGAAAAGCGCCATCACCGCCCTCGTTGCCCTGGCCTCCCTGACAGGGACCGCCGCAGCCCCCTCGGCCGCAGCCTCCTCGGCCGTAGCCCACACGTCCAGCCCTTCACCCGTCCTGGGACAGCCGCTGGCCGCCGCCCATGCCCACAACGACTACGAGCATGACCGCCCCTTGTTCGACGCCCTGGAGCACGGCTTCACCAGCGTGGAGGCCGACGTATGGTTGGTGGACGGCGAACTGCTGGTGGCGCACGACCTTGAGGACGCGAAGGCCGGCGTCACGCTGGAAAGCCTCTACCTTGACCCGCTGGAAGACCTGGTCCGTGGCCAGCAGGGCCACAGCGTGTACCCGGGCTGGAACGGCAGCCTGCAGCTCCTCATCGACATCAAGAGCGAAGGTGAAGCCACCTACGCCGCCATCGAGCAGGAGCTTGCTGAACACCGCGACATCATGAGCCGCTACAGCCAAGGCAAAACCAAGACCGGTCCCGTCACCGCGGTGATCAGCGGAAACCGTCCCCTCGCCACGATGCAGGCGGAGGACCAGAGGTTCGGGTTCTACGACGGCCGCGCGAGCGACCTCAGCTCCGGGATGCCCGCCACCCTGATGCCGCTGGTCAGCAACAACTGGACGAAGCTCTTCACCTGGCAGGGCGTCGGCCCTATGCCGGAGCTGGAGCGGGCCAAGCTGCACGCCTACGTGGCGACCGCGCACGCCAACGGCTACCGCGTCCGCTTCTGGGCAACCCCGGACCAGGCCGGCGACGCCCGCGACGCCGTCTGGAACGAGCTCTACAACGCCGGCGTGGACCACATCAACACGGACGACCTTGAGGGGCTGCAGCAGTTCTTGACGGCCCGCACGCAGTAACCGCCGGCAGTAACCGCCGGCAGTAACCACCCCGCGCCAGCAGACAGGAAACATCGTGGCTTTGAAGACCCTTGCAACCACAACGACGACGGCGGCCCTCCTTGCGCTCGGCCTCCTGGCCTCCCAGCCGGCAAACGCCGCCGACAACGCCCCCAAGAATGCCGACGGGCACGAAGCCTTCAGCTTCGGAGTCATCGGCGACATCCCCTACGGCGAACAGGAAATCGCGAAGTTCCCGGCCCGCATCCAGGACCTCAACGCGGACCGCAGCCTCGATTTCGTGGCCCACGTCGGTGACATCAAGAACGGATCGTCCGTCTGCTCGGACGGGTACTTTGCCTTCATCCGGGAACAGTTCGACACGTTCGAGCTCCCGCTGGTGTTCACGCCGGGCGACAACGAGTGGGTGGACTGCCACCGCACCAACAACGGCGCCTACAACCCGCTCGAGCGTCTGGACAAGCTGAGGGAAGTGTTCTTCAACGAACCCGGCAAGACCCTCGGCGCCACCATGCCGGTCAAGTCCCAGGAGGCCCTCGGGCTTCCGGAAAATGTCCGCTTCACCGAGAACCGGGTTGCCTTTTCCGTGGTGAACGTCCAGGGCAGCAACAACTCGCTCCAGCCGTGGAGCGGCCTCGGCAAAACTGCCGTGACGCCCGAACAGCAGGCCGAAGTCGAATACCGCACGGAAGCAGTCCTGGACCAGATCCGCGCCACTTTCAGTGACGCCGCCCGGCGCAACGACAGGGCAGTGGTGCTGATGGCCCAGGCCGACATGTTCGATCCCTCGCTGCTGGCTGCCGCCACCGCCAACCCGGCGGCAGTTTCGGGCTTCCGGGAGATCGTGGACGCCATCGTTGAGGAAACGAACCGGTTCGACGGCCCGGTGTACCTCATCAACGGAGACAGCCACGTCTTCGCCGAGAACCAGCCCCTGGCGCCGGGGTCGCCGTGGCTGGATATCTACGGCCAGGATGCGGCAGCTGATGATCTTCAGCGAATCACGGTGGACGGCTCTGCCAACGCCACCAACTATGTGCGGTTCACGGCGTCGGGGAACAGCGCGGCCGGGCCGGTCCTGTCATGGGAAAAGGTTCCCTTCACGCAGTAGTCCCACACCACTGGAGCGGACGACGGCGGGACCTCCCGCCGTCGTCCGCTTGCCTTGTGGAGGGGTGCTGTGACGAAGCCTGCCCGCCCTGTTCAATGCCCTTGTTTCAGGTGGTTCTGCAGGACGTAGACGGTCCGCTGGGCGCACTGCTTGATCCGCCGGAGGTGGTCCGCCGCGACCAGCGGCAGGGCGACGGCCGGGTCCGTGCTCGCGGCCTCGCGGCGCAGGGACTGTTCAAGTTCGGCGGCATACGCTGCCAGCCTCTCCGCCCCCACCATCTGGCTGGAGGTCTTCAGGCTCAGCACCGCGTCCATGGAACCCGTCACGTCGCCGGTAGTGAGCGAAAGGCGCACTTTCTGCAACCGTTGGGGCATCTGCGCGATGAAGTTCTCCACGAAGACCTTCCACACTCCCTCGTCATCCTCGAGATCGTCGCGCAGGCGCTCCAGCACTGCGGGGTCCAGGAGTGGCCGGGCATAGGCGTCCGGCTGCGTCACCGGAGGGCCTCCGTGCCATTCATGACCGCCCCCTTCACAGCCGGAACACCCGCGGTGTTTTCCCGCAGGGCTTTTGAAGGACGGTACGTGCAGTCAGGGTGGAGGGCACGAGTGGTGGGTACTCGATTTTTCGCGCGTACTGTTCGCGCCCGCCGGCATCGTCGGTCCTTGCGCACCTCCGGTAGCCTGATGCAATGGTGGGTGGAATTGCCGAATTGGGTGCAGAGGCCATCCTGCTTGCCGGAGCAGGGCGGGCCATTCTGCTGCAGCTTGCCGAACCCGGGGTGGCGCGCGGCGTCGCCGAGCACAGCACGTTTACCGACCGCCCCGTCAACAGGCTCAAGGGCACGCTGACCTATGTCTATGCCGTGGTTTACGGCACCGACGAGCAGGTGAGGGAGGTCCGGCGCAGGGTGAACCGTGCCCACGTCCCCGTGCACGGGACCGCCGACGGCAGGTCACCCGGCTACAACGCCTACGATCCCGAGTTGCAGTTGTGGGTGACGGCCACGCTCTACGACACCGCCGTGACCATCATCGAGAAGATCTACGGACCGCTCGACGACGAATCCGCCGACGCCATGTACCGCGACTACGCGAAGCTTGGGACAGCCCTCCAGCTGCCCGAGCAGATGTGGCCCGAGGACAGGGCGGCGTTCGCCCGCTACTGGGACGGGCGGATCCGCGCACTCCGGGCCGACGAGAATGCGGTGCGCTTTGGCCGGGGCCTGCTGTACCCCAGGCATGCAGCGCTGTGGTACCGCGCCATCATGCCGTTCGCCAGGTTCCTCACGGCGGGCCTCCTGCCGTACCAGTTGCGCAGCGATTTCGGCCTGCCATGGAGCGACAGCCGTGAGCGGCGCTTCAAGCGCACCTTCCAGATCCTGGCCGTGACCTATCCGAAGCTGCCCCAGGGCATCCGGCACTGGTTCAAGGACTACTGCCTGGACCAGCTCAAAACCCCGTCCCGCCAGGCAGTGGATGCGTAGCTCCACACCGCTGGAGGACCGGCTCCACGAACGCGCCCGCGGAACAAGGTAAGGTTGCTTACTAACTTCTGATCTCCCGCAGGGAAGGGCCAAACGACATGGCTGCAGGCAAGAATCCGCCCCACACAGCTGCGGCCCAGACAGGGGTTAAAGGCGAAGTCCACCAGGACCGCTTTGTCGGCGGGCAGGACCTCACCCGGTGGGATACCCGGCCCGGCCGGCTCCTGGCGTCCATGGCCCAACGCATCAGCCGCCTGTTCGGGTCCCATGCGGTGCTGGTCCTCACCTTGGCTGTCGGGGCGGCGCTGGCGGTGTCGTTGGCCGCGGTTTTTGCGCAGGTCTACGAATCCGTCGTCGAAGCCGATGGCGTGGCCGGGCTCGACCATCCCGTCCTGGACGGCGCAAAAACGCTCAGGTCTCCGGGCCTGGACCTCCTCATCACCGCCTACACGGACATTGGCGGAACTGTCGGCATGCCAGTGCTGGCCTTGGCCGTCATGGCCGGGCTCGCGTTGAAGCGCCGGTCCCTGACCCCTGTCATCCTCATGCTCGTTGCCGGGCTGGGTTCACTGCTGATGACCATCGCGGGCAAAGAACTGGTGGGCAGGACCAGGCCGGACCTGGCAGATGCCGTCCCGCCCTACGAGTACTCGGCCTCATTCCCCAGCGGCCACTCCCTGAACTCGGTGGTGATCGCCGGGATCGTGGCTTACCTGGTTATCCTCCGGCTCACCACGGCCAGCGCCCGGGTACTTACGGCAGTGGTGGCGGCGGTTTTTGCGGCGACCATGGGGCTAAGCCGCGTCTACCTCGGCCACCACTGGCTTACCGACGTGCTGGGCGCGTGGGCACTTGGAGCGGCCTGGCTGGCCCTGGTAATCACTGCCCACCGCCTCTACCTCACCACCCGGGTGCACCCAGCGGCCCAGGCTCCGGCGTCCAACCCCTGACCCGCCCAGCCATACCCTGCCCTGCTAATCCGCAGCGTGCCCAGGGACAGGCCGCCCCATGCCCAACCAGGTAGCGCTAAGTGTCGTTTTGAAGGGTCAAAACGACAATTAGCGCTACTTAGTTGGGAGGGGTCAGCTGATGAGGACCTGGGTGGAGCTTTCCTTGAGCTTGGCGTTGGCCCACTTGGCCTGGCGGAGCGTTTCCGGGTGGCACCTCTTCGCCACCTCAAGCAGGCCGGTGTGCTTGATTCCCTGTGCGGCCTGCGCCAGCATCTCCCAGTCCAGGGATACCCCGGAGGCCTTGAGGTAGATTTCCCGCAGGTCCTGCAGCAGGAGCAGCCCGGCGTCCTTGTCGCGTCCCAGGAGTTCGCTGCCCTTCTCCCGCAGCTTCATGCCCACGTTGCTTTCATCCGCAGGCTCCGGATCCAGGTCCTGGCCGTAGTCGTTTGCGACGGCGGCCAACTGCCGGAGGTGGTCCCGCGACCAGTCCGCCAGGTCGCGGGCCAGGTAAAAGACTTCGTGGTCCACCTTGTGGCGTTCCGAAACGTGCAGCAGTGCGTGCACCAAGTCTGTCTCGGAACGGTGCAGTTCTTTCAGGACCAACCCGATCTTCACTGCGCACCCCCGGCTGCCGGCGCCTCCACAGGGGCGGATGCGGTGATGGCCGGTGCGGGCGCCGGGCCGTCCCCGGTCCCGACCCGGACCAGCCTGGCCGCAGCCGTCTTGAAGATGGGCTGTTTGGAGGCTGCGTCCCAGTCCGTGATGGTGAGCTCGTTGGCTGCCCGCCCGTGGCCCGCCGGTTCCTTCCCGCCCGCAGTGTCCCAGTAGCCGTAGTGGAACGGCAGGAAGACCACCCCGCGCCGGATTCCGCTGACCCTGGCCTGGGCACGCACCGTGCCCCGGGGAGTGGTGATGTCCACAACGTCTCCTTCCGCGACTCCATACGTGCCGGCGTCGGCCGCGGAAACCTCAGCCCATACCTCCGGTGCCGCTGACTGCAGCTCCGGCGCCCGTCCCGTCTTTGTCCTGGTGTGGAAGTGGTAGAGCGTGCGGCCGGTGATCAGCTGCAGCGGGAAGTCCTCGCTGGGCAGCTCGTGCGCCGGCAGGTACTTGGCGGCCTTAATGATGGCTTTCCCTTCGGGGTTCAGGCCCTTGTATTCGTCCGGCTCCACGGGCGCTCCAGTGACCAGGTCCCGGCCATACGTCTCGCAGTAGTCAGGCTGGGCCCAGAATTTGCCGTCAGCGTAGAGCCGTTCTGTCCCCTCGGGGTTGGCGGAATTGCAGGGCCATTGGATTCCGGTCCCGCCGCGCAGCTTCGCGTAGCCCAGCCCGGTGTAGTCGCACGGACGGCCCCGGCTGCATTCCTTCCAGGCCTCGAAGGCCGCTTCCGGGTTGTCCCACTTCACCAGCGGCCTGCCGTCCTTGTCCTTGAGTTCCATCCGCCGCGCGTAGTCCAGGAAGATGTCCAGGTCCGGCTTCGCTTCGCCCGGCGGGTCCACTGCCTTCTCCGAGAGGTGGACTGTGCGGTCCGCATTGGTGAAGGTTCCGGTCTTTTCACCCCAGGTGGCGGCGGGAAGGACCACATCGGCCAGCTGCGCGGTTTCGGAGAGGAAGATGTCCTGGACCACCAGGAACAGCCGGTCCTGGGAGAGGATGGACCGGATGCGCGCCAGTTCCGGCAGCGACACCGCTGGGTTGGTTCCGCTGACCCACAGCATCCGGATGGAGCCGTCCTCCGCGTAGCGCATCATCTGCATCACGTGCGTTGGCGGTGACTGGTGCGGGATGGCCATCGGGTCAACGTTCCACACCCGGGCCAGGTCCTCGACGTGGGAGTCATTGGACCAGTTGCGGAAGGCGGGAAAGTCGCCGTCCGCGCCGCATTCGCGGGTGTTCTCTGCGCTGGGCTGCCCGTTCATCTGCAAAATGCCGCAGCCCGATTTGCCCAGCATGCCCCGGATGATGTTCAGGTTGTTCACCTGGACCGCGGCGGCCGTTGCCTGGTGGGACTGGTAGAAGCCCTGCAGCACAGTGGAGAGGAGGCGTTTAGCCTGGCCCAGGATCCGTGCAGCTTCGCGGAGGTCTTCTTCCGGCACGTCACAGATTCCAGCCACGACGGCGGGGGTGTAGTTCTTCACCCGTTCCACCAGGTCCGGGTACCCCACTGTGTGCTCCCGGATGTAGGAAGAGTCCACCCACCCGTTGGCGATGATCTCGTGGAGCAGGGCATTCATCAGCGCCACGTTCGTTCCCGGCCGCGGTGCCAGGTGGACTGTTGCTGCCTTCGCCACGGGCGTGGGCCGGGGATCAACGCAGATGATCTGCGGCGGGTTTGGTCCTGCGAGGCGGTCCAGGATCCGGGTCCAGAGCACGGTCTGCGTTTCCGCCATGTTGTGGCCGAAGAGGGCGATGACGTCCGCGTGGTCGATGTCCGTATAGCTGCCGGGCTGCCCGTCGCAGCCGAACGATTCCTTCAACGCCTCAGCCGCCGTCGCCGTGCACAGCCTGGTGTTGCCGTCCACATGGCTGGTGCCCAGTCCGCCATGCGCAATCAGGCCCAACGTGTAGTACTCCTCAGCGAACAGCTGGCCCGTGGTGTAGAAACCGATGGCGCTCCCGCCCTGTTCCGCCATCAGCTCCTTGCTCCTGGCCACAACACGGTCCATGGCCGTGTCCCAGTCGGTTTCCACCAGGCGCCCGTTCTCACGGACCAGGGGCGTGGTCAGCCGGTCCGGGGACGCATTCGCCTGCCACCCGTATAGGTCCTTGGGCCCTAGCCTGCCCCGGTTCACCCGGTCCCCGGCCCGCCCCCTGACCCCGGCAATCTTCCCGTCCTTCACGGCGATGTCCATCGCGTCACCGTTGGAGTGGAGCAGGGAGGCCGCCTGGACCCACCGGTCCACGCCAGAGGGTTCCAGGCCCTCCGCAAGATGCGAATCCACGCGCACGGGCCACTCCTGGCCCGGGCCATACGGGGTCCGGGTTCCCCACGGTTCGGTGATCCTGTCCACTCCGGCCACAGCAGTCCTCCGGTCATCCAGCTGGAACACTCGGCCCGGGCGGCGCCGGAGCCACTTGTGCCCCGACTCTACGGAGGCAGGCGATGCGCCACAAGAGCCCGGGCCCGGCCACCCTGGACAGCTGCTCTTGGCCCTATTGCTGTACCGGCTTTTCGGACGGTCCAGGCCGAAGGGCCCACGCAGGGCCCCACTGGTGTATTCAGTGCGGAAGAGTCCGCGGGACTGCAGGATGGGAACCACTTCGTCCGCGAAAGCCTCGAAACCACCGGGCAGCCACGGCGGCATGATGTTGAACCCATCCGCTGCCCATCTTCGAACCAGCGCTGGATCTCGTATGCAACCTGCACCGGTGTTCCGGCAAAGACGTAATGCCCGCGGGCACCGGCAAAACGGTGCAGCAGCTGGCGGACCGTGGGGTTCTCCCGGTGGATGACGTCGAGGAGCAGCTGGCTGCGGCTTCCAGCCCGCCCCACTTCAGCGAGGAGCTCCGGCGGGAAGGCCTTGTCCAGCGTTACGCCGTCCAGGCCGACGCCCAGCAGCTTGCGCAGGATGCCCAGCCCCGTACGCCGGCTGCGTCAGCTCGTCGAGCTCCTGCTTGAGGGCGCGGGCCTCCGCCTCGGTGGAACCCAGGTAGGGGCTCATGCCCGGCAGGGCCAGGAGCTGCTTGGGGTTCCGGCCGTTGGCGGCCGTCAAAGCCTTGATGTCGGCGTAGAACCCCTGGGCGCCATGCAGGGTCTGGTGGGCGGTGAACACAGCCTCGGCGTGCTGGGCTGCAAAAGCCTTCCCGTCGACGGAGGACCCGGCCTGCACGAACACCGGCCTGCCCTGCGGGGACCGCGGCGTGTTCAGCGGACCAGCTACCCGGAAGAACCCGCCCTCATGCTCAATCGGGTGGATCCGGGAGGTTTCGGCAAAACTCCGGTGCCGGCGTCGGCCACAACAGTCGCGTCCTCCCAGCTGTCCCGCAACGCCTGTTAGCGTGACGGGCGGCGGGGGCGGAAGCAGTTTGGTCTGTATGCTGGCCGAATGACGGCACCCCAGATCTATGTCAGCTTCCCCGGTACAGCCCGTGAAGCGCTTGGCTTCTATGCGGACGTTTTCGGCGGAGAGCTCTTCCTGCACACTTACGAGGACTTCGGCCGCACTGACGGGCCTGCCGGCGCCATCGCCCATGGGGTGCTCAAGGGCGTGGTTGCCGTGGCGGGTTCGGATACGGCAGAAGGCCAAAAGAGCGTCCGGCTTGAGGGCGTCATGCTCTCACTGCTGGGAACGGCGGAGCCGGAGGTCCTCCATGAGTGGTTCGACAAACTCGGCGCTGGCGGCCAGGTGGTCGACCCTCTCGGCCCCAAGCCCTGGGGCGCCTCGGACGGCCAGGTGATTGACCGCCACGGGCTCCACTGGCTCATCGGGTATGAATCGGGGCTCCAGCCTGCGGAGCCCGGCCAGGCCGGCGAAGCCTAGCCCCGTGCGTGTGCCTGGGCTGTCTCGGCGATCTTCTCCGTGGCGGCCCAGGAGGCGAGAAGCTTCAGTGCCTCCTCGGAGGGGCTGCCCGGGGTGGCGGGATAGACCGTGAGCGAATGCCCCGGGTCCTCTTCCAGCCCCAGGACCTGGTAGTTCAGGTCGAGCAGACCCACCACCGGGTGCCGGAAAAGCTTTGTCCCGGCGTAGTGCCGCCGGACATTGTGTGCTGCCCAGCGTGTGCGGAATTCGTCGCTGCGCATGGACAGTTCCCCGATAAGTTCCGCGATGCCCTTGTCATGCGGGTTGCGGCCCGCTTCCCGGCGCAGGATGGCCACGTTAGTGCTGGCCGCCCGCTCCCAATCCGTGTAGAAGTTGTGCGCCCGGGGGTCCAGGAAGATGAAGCGTGAATGGTTGGCCGGGCGCGTGGGGCCCCGGTACATGTCCGAGTACAGGGCGTAGCCGAGCGCGTTGGCGGCCACGATGTCCATCCTGTTGTTTCCGATGAAGGCCGGTGCTCCCGTGATTGCGTCCAAGAGGTACTGCAGTTCAGGGCGCGCCCCCGCTGGCGCCGCGCTCGCGGCACGTTTCCGGCCGGACAGGTTGGCAGTCCTTGCCAGGTCATACAGGTGGTCGTGCTCCGCACGGTCCAGTTCCAGGGCACCGGCGATGGCATCGAGGACGCTGTCCGAGACGCCCGTGAGGTTTCCGCGTTCCAGCCGCGTGTAGTAGTCAACGCTGACGCCGGCGAGCCTGGCCACTTCTTCCCTGCGGAGCCCGGGGACGCGGCGGCGCCCGCCGTAGGGTTCAATTCCTGCCTGCTCGGGCGTGATGCGCCCACGGCGGGTGGACAGAAATTGCCGTACCTCGGCTCGGGTATCCATAAAGGACACGTTACGACGAATCGGGTGCCAACCGAGGAGTATCACGGCCGAAGGTAGGACTGCCAAGACTAGGTACAGCAGGGCCACGCTGGCCGGCCCATTCCAGGGTTACATCGAGAACACCCCCCTGTAGCATCGAAATATCCCCCCAACAGACCTCAGGAGACCCATGACCACCGTCAAGGCCTATGTATCCCCGTCCTCGACTGAGGACCTCATTGCCACCACCATCGAACGCCGGGCCGTTGGCCCCAACGACGTCCTGATCGAGATCAAGTTCGCCGGCATCTGCCACTCAGACATCCACACCGTCCGCGGCGACTGGGGCCCGCAGCAGTACCCGCTGGTTCCAGGCCACGAAATCGCGGGCGTGGTCACCGAGGTGGGTTCCGCCGTCACCAGGCACGCCGTGGGCGACCGCGTCGGAGTCGGCTGCATGGTCAACTCCTGCAAGGAGTGCGCCAACTGCCTGGAAGGCGAGGAGCAGTACTGCCTCAAGGGCAACGTCGGCACTTATGGCGCCGTGGACCGCGACGGTACCATCACCCAGGGCGGCTACTCCACCCACGTTGTGGTGACCGAAGACTTCGTGGTCCGGATTCCCGAAGGCATCGAGCTCGACGTCGCCGCGCCGCTGCTGTGCGCCGGCATCACCACGTACTCGCCGCTGCGGCACTGGGGTGCGGGACCCGGCAAGAAGGTTGCCGTCGTCGGACTCGGCGGGCTGGGCCACATGGCCGTCAAGCTTGCCCACGCGATGGGCGCCGAGGTGACCGTGCTGTCGCAGTCGCTGAAGAAGCAGGAGGACGGCCTCAAGCTGGGCGCCGACCACTATTACGCCACCAGCGACGAGAACACCTTCAAGGACCTCGCCGGCAGCTTCGACCTGATCATCAACACGGTCAGCGCCTCGATCGACATCAGCTCCTACCTGCAGCTGCTGAAGCTCGACGGCGCACTGGTGAACGTCGGCGCCCCGGCCGAGCCGCTTCCCGTCAACGCCTTTGCCCTGATTGGCGGACGCCGCTCCTTCGCCGGTTCCATGATCGGCGGCATCCGCGAGACCCAGGAGATGCTGGACTTCTGTGCCGAGCACGGCCTGGGTGCCGAGATCGAGGTTATTCCGGCGGAGAAGATCAACCAGGCCTACGAGCGCGTCCTGGCGTCGGACGTCCGCTACCGCTTCGTGATTGACACCGCCACCCTCTAACCTGAGGCAGGCGTGCGGCGGGCCGGCTCCGGAAGGGGCCGGCCCGCCGTCGTCCGCTGCCAGGTGCACTGCCTAGGGCCGCAGGCTGGCGAGGATCTCTTTGGCAGGTCCGGCGATGGTGCGCCGGAAGCCGGTCCCGGCCCACAGGTTCAGCCAGTCCGGCTCCCCGGCAGCGGCGGCTGCGGCGCGCAGGGGAGTGGTGAGGTGGTGGATCTCCGGATACCCGTAGGGAGCCTCGCCGTCATGGCGGCGCATGAACCCGTTGTGGAGGCCGCGGGCGGTCCTTCCCGAGAAGGCGCGGGTGACGGCCGTGGTGGTGAACTGCTCCGAGGTGAGGGCTGTTCGATGGGCTGCCTTGGTGCCCGCTTCGTCGGCCCGCAGGAACGCCGTACCGGCCTGGACTGCCGCCGCGCCCCGGGAGAGAGCGGCCCGTGTATCCTCCGCGGTGACGATTCCGCCCGCTGCAACCAGGGGTGCGCCGAGGCCGGACAGCTCCGCCAGGATCTCATGGAGCGGTACGTCCGGGGCGGGGCCGGCGGCCTCGAACGTCCCCCGGTGGCCGCCGGCTTCCGGTCCCTGCACGCAGAGCGCGTCAACACCGGCGTCCAGCGCGCGCCCCGCTTCCGGCATGGACGTCACCGTGGCCAGGACGTAAACGCCCCGCGCCTGCAGGGCGGCAACCACTTCTGGGTCCGGAAGATCGAAAGTGAAGGAGACGACGGCGGGCGCCTCCTTCAGCAGGACGTCCACTTTGGCGTCCCAGCCGTCATCGTCGTGGCGAGGATCGCCGAGGGTAACCCCAAAGCGGGCGGCGTCAGGCGCCAAGGAGCGGGCATACCGCTCCACCTCGTCCGGGTTGGCCACCGACGGCTGGGGAACGAACACGTTGACCCCGAAGGGGGCTCCGGTGAGCTCCCTTGTTGCTTCGATCTCAGCGAGCAGGGCGCCGGCGCTCTTGTACCCTGCGGCAAGGAAACCCAGCCCGCCGGCCGAGCTCACCGCCGCCGCAAGCCGGGGAGTGGAGGGTCCGCCCGCCATCGGCGCCTGGATGACAGGCAGCGCCAAGGCGGAGAGGTCGAATCGGGATGTACCCCGGGGTCCAGGCATGGTGCTTCACCGCTTTCGTGTTGTGTTCCGACTGTATGTCAGGCGGCCGCACGGCTGCGCGGTGCCAGCTGATTCACCAGGCTCACCGCGCAGAGGAGCACCGTGGCTGCGCCGTAGGTGACGAGTGCCGGCACCAGGCCAAGCGGCGCGGCAAGCTGGCCCACCAGGATGACTGGAACGCTGAAGGCGAGGTAGGCCACGATGTACAGCGAAGCCACCACGCCTCCCCTTTCCTGTGCGGGCGCCAGCGGAATAATCAGCCGAAGGGCGGCGGTGAAGGCGGCGCCGAAGCCGAGTCCGCCGATGACCTGCCCGGCAATCATCACGCCGAGGCTGCCGCCGGCGATGCCTGCCAGCATCCCGGCCATCCCGGCAGCTGCGGCAACAATGCCCAAAATCAGTCCTTTCCGGGCAGCTGTCCCGGCAAGTGCCAGCCCGGCCACGGCGGCGGCTGCCGGGCCGATGAAGCTGCTGAACCCGTTCAGGAGTCCGCTGTCCAGCTGGAAGACGGTGCGGATGATCGACGGCGCCAGGCCCAGGGACAGGCCGCCCACCATCCAGGCGGCCGCGATGGCGGGGGCGGCTGCGATGAACTCCCGCCGTACGGCGGGCGGGACCGCGGCCTGGGGCAGGAGGGAGCGGAGGGCGCCGGGCATCCGCTGGCCGCCGTCGCGGGTAAAGGCTGCGACGGCGATGCCCAGGACGGTGATGGCGGCCAGGACGGTGAAGATCAGGACGCCCGGCCGGGGCACGAATTCGATGGCAACCCCCGAAAGCAGGGCGCCAACAGCCAGCCCGCCCGCCATTCCCACGCTGCCAAGGATGGTTCCGAGCTTCTTGCGGTGTGCCGGAGCGAGTTCCACCAGGGCAGCCGCGAAGGTACTCGTGGCCGCTCCCGTGGCGATGCCCTGGACAACGCGCGCGGCAATAACCACGCCGATATCGTCCGCCACCAGGAATGCGACGAGGGCAGCAAGCTGGATCAGCAGCGCCCCGAGCAGGACGGGGCGCCGGCCGACATGGTCGCTCAGGGAGCCAACGGTGAGCAGGGCGCCGAGGAACCCGGCGGCATAGACGGCGAAGGCCCAGGCCAGTTCCGGGGCGTCGAAGTGCCACTGCTGCTGGTAGTGCACCAGCAGGGGGACGGGTGCCCCAGCGGCAAGATACAGGCTGATGAAGGCGGCTGCGTTGCCGGTGAAGGCAACGCCTTCGGGCAGGACGTATTGGGGCTTGTGCATGGCGGGTGGTTGATCGGACAGGGCAGGGGCTGACGGCATGGGGAACTCCGGGGTTGGGGGCGCCGGGGGAGCGGCTGCTGCGGTGCGGTATCCATCGGGCGAGGACCGCTTCGCCCAAACTACTAGCTTTCTTTAAGAAAGTAAATAAGCTTGCTCTAAGATAGTTAGTGTCCTGAGGAGGAATGCCATGCCGCTTCGCACCAGTTGGTCAGGTGACAATTGCCCCATTGCCCGCGCAGCTGATGTCTTTGCCGATCCGTGGTCCCTGCTGGTGCTGCGCGAAGTCTTCATGGGGAACAGGAGGTTCGACGGCATCAAGAAAGCGCTGAAGGTGGCGGACAACGTCCTGAGTGAACGGCTGCGGCGCCTGGTGGAGGCGGACATCCTGGTAGCTGAGCCCTACAGCGCCGGAGTCCGGCCGCGGAATGAATACCGCCTCACGGCCGCGGGGGCGGATGCGCTTCCAGTCCTGCACGCCCTCACGGCCTGGGCCCAGCGGAACACCGATTCCCCGAGCGGAAGGGCCCTGCGGATCGTTTGCACCAGGTGCGGCTCCGAGTCCGCTTCCGGGACGTGGTGCCAGTCCTGCGGCAAGGACCTGACGGCGGAAACCACAGCCTGGGACCATCCCAAGACCCCCGGTGAGCTCATCGAGCTCGGCGCGGCGACCTAGGGCTTCATCATTCCGGCGGCGGTGCCCCGGGCAGGTAGCCAGCCCGGCTCTGGCAGCGGAAGTGTACTGCTCCGATGCGCCCATCAGTACAGGAAAATGTTGATCCACTCGCGGTTGTGCGCGTGGATCAGGACCAGGAACAACACAAAGTCGAACAACAGGTGGACGCTCACGATGTAGGACAGTGACTTGGTCACCGTGAAAAGCCGGGCCTGCAGCAGGGCAAACGGGAAGATGAAGAAGGGCGCCCAGGCGTGGAAGCCGAGTTCCCAGAGGAACGACGTGAAAAGGACCGCCTGCAGCAGGTTGGCCTGCCAGTCCGGGAGGTGCCGGCGCAGCAGGGTGAACGCGGTGCAGATGAAGAAGAGTTCGTCCCAGATGCCCAGCACGTTGGTGCCCAGGAAGAGCCGGGCGATGCCGTCCGGGTCGCTGACCGCCGGCCAGTTGTTGTAAACCCCGGTGCGGATCATGTACACGGGCATCAGGGCGTAGCCGATCACCAGGACGGCGGGCAGGTACCATTTTTCGGCGCGCGTCCACGGGGTTCCGGTCCTGATGGGGAACCGGATGGCGTGGTCCTTGGTGACGAAGCGTGAGACAGAGTAGGGGATGCCGACGGCGAGGACCATGGCCGTTCCCATCACCACCATATGCTCGGTGCTGATGTCCGTGGTGATGGGGACCAGGCTCATGGCCGTCAGCCCCACCCCGATCAGCGCAAAGTCAACCAGGAGGCGGCGGCCGATGAAGCCGGCCACGAAAAGCGCGGCGGCCAGGAGCAGGAATCCGAAGAGGCGGTCCTGCCACGCGAAGAGCAGGAAGCCCGACGCCGACACAAGGGCCGCAGGGACCACGGCTAGTGGCGTCGTTGCTGGCTTTTCCGCTCCTGCCGGACCGGTTTCGGCCCGCGCCTGTGGTTGCTGCCTCATGGTTGCCTTTGGTGCTTGGGTGGCGCGCTTCCGCCTGACCCCACAAATTTTACGTGCCGCTCACCAGAGCAGGGCAAGGTCCACCGCTACCGCGGGCCTCGCCGCCGCCCAGCCTGCCACCACCTCCGTCAGCTCCGGTTCCCGTCCCGCAAGCCCCAGCAACGTCCCCTCTGATTGCGCGGGCGGGTGGTCATGGCTTGTGTCCGGGGAGCCGTGGGAACACTCCGGGCACATGGCGCGGATGCCGGACCAGTCGTCCATGCCAAGGCCGCGGATTTCCAGGAGTTCGGACAGCTCCTGGAGGTCGTCCTGCGACGCTCCTGAAACCGCCGCCTGCCAGGTGGGCATGCCGGAGTCCTCTAAGCGCTGGAGCTGGTCAAACACGGCGACTTCGCGGTCGCCAAGCCGCCGTGTTCCCTTCGGCTCGCCATCGTGCAGGATAACGTCCCCGAAGCGGTGGCCGGACTCCGGGAGCGGGACGTTCGAGATCACCGCATGGGCGGGGCTCCTGCGCCGGCACCACACCACCTCCGGGGATCCGGCGGAGGGCATCACCTGGTGCGGAAGGCTGGGCTGGCCAGGGTTCAGCCTCACCGGTGCCAGCCCGAAATCACCGTCGATGGGCTCCGTGCCGCTTCCGAGCCCGTCCACGCCGTACGCAGTCCAGGCCCTTCGCGCGGTGGCCCAGTCGCCCAGTGCCGTTGCCGCAATGCCCAGGTTCCATGCCGCCGGATTTACGCCGTCGAACGCTTCGGCGTCTTCCGGCGTAAAGAGCTCAAGGGCGCGCGCGCTGCGTTCGCAGCTTTCGGCCCAGTTCCCCAGCGCCTTGGAGAGGAGCCCCGCGTAGAACCAGCTGAAATAGGAACGCGGGGTCAGCTCCAGCAGTTCGGCGGCAAGCGCCGCCGCCCGCTCCGCGTCACCGGCCTCGTCCGCAGCCGTCCAGTCCCGCCAGACCTCGCCCGGGCCGCGCCGCTTCCCAAGCCCCCGCCACGTGCGCATCCTCATGCCTCCAGTATGCCGGGCAGCAAGCTTGCGGGGCGGCGCTTAACGGAAGCGGACGACGACGGGAGGTCCCGGCGTCGTCCGCTTGCGTTGTGGGCGTGGCCGCTTAGGCGGAGGCCAGCGCCTGCCCCTCGCCGCGCAGGCTCAGGGTAAAGGTGTTGGGGCCGCTGCAGGTGACCGCGACGCGGCAGGTGGTGGTGTTGTGCCGCGCGGAAAGGTCGCTGACCGCGGAATCCAGAGTGTGGTGGAGCGTGGACCGGTCCCAGATTTTGAGGGTCACGGAGTCATTGGCATCGAACGTCATTATTCAACTTCCATTTCTTGCGGTTGGCGGCCTGGAATCTTCATTGCCCGGGCCGTGTCCTCGTCTATGAGGACGACTGCAGGTGGGAAAGCGCATTCCCCTGCCATAGTGGCGGTTGCCGGAAAGGTTGGCAACTGAATACGGTCCGATGTGACTAAGCACACCGGCCATCGGCGGACTGCGGATTTCTTTGGGTGCAGGGCCGCCGACACCTTCCATAGTGCCCAGTTGGCAGCAGCGCTCTCAACATTGTTGCGAGTGAATCTCATCACGTCCCGGGCGGCGTGGAGTGGTGCCTTCGCCGCCGGGAGGGCTCTCACTCGTCGAAGTAGGTATCGATCTGCTGCTCGCCGGAAATGGAGGCGATCACGGATGCTGCCACCTCGCGGAGTTTGATGTTGCGGGTGCTGGAGGCCTTGGTGAGGATTTTGAATGCCGTGTCCCGGCTGCACCGGTTCTCGGCCATGATGGCTCCGACGGCCATGTCGATGACCGTACGGGACTGCAAGGCGGTGGAGAGATCGGCCTTCGCCTCACTCAGCTGCGTGATGCGGAGGACCAGGCGCAGCGATCCCGCTGCCTGGCTGGCGAAGGTTTCCACAGTGGAGATGTCGTCGACCGAAAAGCCGTGGCTGCGGCCGGAATAGAGGTTCAGGACCGCTTCTGCGTCATCGCCCAAATCCAGCGGCACGGCGAGGATGGAGGCAACCCCCTCGGCCCGGGCCACCTTCACGTACGCGGCCCAGCGGTGCTCGGTTGCCAGCTCGGGGACCAGCAGCGGGCTCTTGCTGCGCAGGGCCGTAAGGCAGGGTCCGTCACCGAATCCGTTCTGCAGCTCGTCCAGGGCACGCGCTTTAGCGTCACTACTGGCCACCGCCTTGGGCCTTTTGTGGCGGATCACAGTGACTCCGGCGTGGACCGGGCTGCCTGGCGTGGACAGCCGGGCAGCGGCAACCACGGCAAGGTCGGTGAGGAAGCCGGCGATGTCCTGGCTGTCCAGGACGAGTTCCTGCAGGGTTCTGTCTATCTCCGCAGAATTGGGTGTGACAGGGCCCGCCGCCCCGTTCGCATGGGTTGTCATTGAGTGTCGCCTTCTGTCAGTTCCGTCATCGCCGTGGCGATCAAGCCCGCCTGCGAAGCCGGTATGTCCAGGGCTTCGTGGAGGAAGGCATCCAGGGACATCTCGTCGAGATCGCCGCCGATGCCGTAGTAGTACGTCCACAGTTTTCCCAGGGGCAGATCCGTATCGCGGAAGCGCTGGGCGACCCCCCGCCGCTGTTCAGCTGCCAGGTCCGGTTTTTCCGGGCCCTCGGCCCCGAGGGGATACATGTCCCGTCCTCAGCTCGCTTGGGCTGCAGGGAGATCGGCACCCTGCACAATATCCTGGGCGATCTCATGGACCCTGCGGTTGCTGGACTGGGCGGCCAAGCGGAGGATCTCCACGGCGCCGTCCCTGCCGCCGCGGTGCTGGAGCATGATCAGTGCCACTGCGGCATCCACCACCGCCCGCGATTTGAGCGCCGCCCGGAGGTGTTCCGGATGCACCTCTGCTCCGTGCAGGCGCAGCGCAATCCGGAGAATCCTGGACATGGATGCTGCATGCTGTTCAAGGAGCGCCACCGTTTCCTCGCTGAAGGCACTCACAGAGTGGGCATAACAGTTCAATCCTGCCCGGGAGGACGCGTCCGTGAGGATGGGGACAGCCAGGACGGACCGCACGCCCTCCTGGAGCGCGGCCTCCGCGTAGCCGCTCCAGCGCCCGTCGCCTTTCAGGTCCGGAACCCACACCAGGCGCTGCTGCCGGGCTGCTGTGAGGCAGGGGCCGTCGTCGAACGCGTATTGCGTTTCATCCAGCCGGCGGCCGCCCTCGCTGCTGCTGGCAACTGTTGTCAGTGCGCCGTCGCGCTCCACCGTAATGGTGCAGATCACCGGACCGTCCGGGGAGAGCAGGGACGCTGAGATGGTGGCAAGGCCCAGGAGGAATTCAGGAAACCCGGGACTTTCGAGCAGCAGATCCTGCATCCGGTCCGAAGCGGCAACAGAGCTTTCCTTGGCCATCAGGCCTCAATCCTTGGTGCGCCAGAAGCAACAGCCCTGGCTGTCGGCCGCCGCTCTCTGCGCGGCGGACCTGGGTATTCAACCTCCGGATCGTTTCTATCCCGAAAATCTCCTACTACCGACACTACGCCCCTGCGGGAGCTATTGAAATGCGGTGGCGGAGTCGCGCTATTCGTCCGGGTCCGGTTGCCGGGTGGTGCTGTCTTCGCTGCCGGCTTCACTGCTGTCTTCCCCGCCCGCTTCCCTGCCCGCCGGCTGCCCGCCTTCGCCGCCGACGTGCTGCCCGCCCGCGGAAGCAGGACCGTCGAAGTCGTCGGAGTAGGGCGCACGTGGCCGGGGGAGGTCGTCAATCAGTTCGTTTGCCGCCAGCGCCAGCAGGTCGCGCTGTATCAGGGGCAGGGAAAGCAAACCCTGCAGGTAGGCCTCCACCTCATATTCGCCCGCGTCGCCCGAGAGGCTGAAGTACTTCAGCCACAGTTCGGATACGGGGATATCGGCTGCCTTCATGGCTGCACGGAGCCGGCGCCGTTGTTCCGGTTCGTTGGGATCAAAGCCCATGGGCAGTTCCTAGGCTCCGGGGGACAGCGTCCCGGCGAGGACGCGTTCACTGATGTTGTGCAAGGCTGCCTGGTCTTCGCGGGCGTGCCTGATCAGCAGCTGGAGCGCAGCTTCGTGGCTTACACCCAGCCGCTCCATCAGCACCCCGCAGGCGCGGTTTACCAGGTCCCGCGTATAGAGGGACGCCTGCAGACCCTCCGTCATCCGGTGCGGAGCCTCGGTGGCCTGGATGTGCGAGAGCAACGTGGCCGCAGGGGCAGCGAAAAGCTGGAGCAGGTCGGCGCTGCCCGGGTCATAGATGTTGGGAGCGGCGGCATAAAGCTTCAGCACGCCTATGGATGCACCGCCCGCCATCAGGGGTGCGCTGACCACTGACAGTACGGGCAAGCCTGCTACCCGGTTGCGCCACTCGGGCCACCGGTCCTCGCTTGTGAGGTCCGTGGCCAGTACTGTCTCCTCGGCTGCCCATGCGGTCAGGCACGGGCCTTCGCCGCACTCGTACTGGATGGCGTCCGCCTGGCTCACGATTCCGTCTGTGTAGCCGCTGCTGGTTCGGCGCCCGCGTGCATCCAGGAGGGAGACGCCCGCTCCGATGGTGCCGGGAACGGACTCCTTCGCAGCCCGGGCCAGGAGGCGGACGGCGGTGTTGGCTTTTTCCTCCGTGAGCAGCAGCCCCTGTATGCGAGCAATGACAGTGCTGAGCTCATCAAGGGGAAGTTGCGCCATGGTTTCAGCATAAAGCCAAGGGCCCATCCCCCGGCCCCTGTTCGTAGTTAGTCAGGGGAATGGATGTAGTCTGGGGGGAAGCGTTTGGAAGTGGGCGTGTTCACGCCGCATGGAAATTGTCAGCGGTTGAAGCCCAACTTCAGGGACGTGCCATGGACGCCTTACCCACCACCGCAACAGCGGCGGAGCCCCACACCGCCGCGTTTAAGGACGGGATCGTTTCCCGCCTTCAGGACCTCGTCCTGGAGGCCGGTGACGCCCAGGACTTCTACCGGGAACTCGCCGTTTTCTCAGCCTCCCTGCTGGCTCCGCCCGGCGTAGACATCTTCTGCAACGTCACTGTTGTGCGCCGCAAGAGGCCTATCACGGTCGCCTGGAGCACGCCCCGCGCAACGGCGATGGACGAACTGCAGTACGCCTTCGGGGACGGGCCCTGCCTGGCTGCAATGCGAAGCGGCGCCACCGTCTACGTCCAGGACGTCTCCACGGAGCCCCGGTGGCCGGACTACACCCACGCTGTTGCGGCCCACGGTGTCTCGTCCATCCTGAGCGTCCCCCTGCAACTGGAGGAGGACTCATCAGCCGCCCTCAACATTTACTCTTCTGCGGCCAACGGATTCTCCATCGAGGACATTGCGCGGGCCGGGATGTTCGGAGAGCAATCCGCCAAAACCCTGAAGCTTGAGCTGCGGCTGGCGCACCTGCGGGAGGCCAAGGAGGACCTGGAAGCGGCAATGAAGTCCCGCACGGCCATCGATGTGGCCGTCGGGGTGATCATGGCCCAAAACCGCTGCAGCCAGGAGGACGCAATGACCATCCTGCGGAAGGCGTCGAACAGCCGCAACATCAAGCTGAGGGAAATTGCCGCCGGCATCATCGCCTCCGTTTCGCCGACTCCGCGCCTGCGCACGCACTTCGACGAATAGCCCCGGTCCCGTTATGGAAGCCATCCCGTCCCGCTGCCCCAAGGGGTGGTGGGGCTCCCGCCGGGTTCAGCAAGCGGGACAGTAGGATTGATCCATGCCGAATTCCATGGAAAACGAGCCGATAGAGCAACTCCAGAGCATTCTGGTGGGTGCAGAAAATGCTGTGGAGTTCCTTACCGGGCTTGCCGGCCTCGCTGCGGCTGCTGTTTCCGAAGTTGCAGGTGACGACGTCGAATGTGCAGTGACCCTCAAGCTGAGGCGCAAGCCCACCACGGTTGCGGGGAGCAGCCAGCGTGCCATGGAACTGGACGAGATTGAGCAGGCTGTGGGTGACGGTCCCTGCATCCAGGCCTTGCGCGAGATGTCCCCGGTGATCATCGACGACGTCTCCGAGGATCCGCGGTGGCCGGAGCTCACCCGCAGGTTCGCGGAAGCGAACGTCCGCAGCTCGCTGGGAGTGCCGCTGGACATCAACGGCGAGGCCAGCGCCGCGCTCAACTTCTTTGCATCAAAGCCCGGCGTCTTCACCGCGAACGTCTACGACAAAGCCGTGGGGTTTGCCGGCGCCGCGCACAACACGCTCCACCTCTCAGTCCGCATCGGGACGGCACAAAGCCGCGCCGAGGACCTGGAAGCAGCCATGCAGAGCCGGACGGCCATCAACCTGGCGTGCGGGGTCATTATGGCGCAGAACAGGTGCTCGCAGGCGGAAGCGATGGAGATCCTCACCAAGGTCTCCAGCAACCGCAACCGTAAATTGCGCGACGTTGCAGCCGAGTTGATCGAACAGCTGTCCGGCGACAGCATCCGCACCCACTTCGACCGGTAGGTCTTCCTGACTCCTCCGCAGGCTTCCTAACTCCTCCGCAGGACCGAAACACTGCAGCCTGGTCCTGACCTGCGGATGTCCCAGCAGTGGCCGCTGCCGAGCACCTCAAAGCTGTGATCTCCAGCTGCCGCCAGGACCAGCGCTGTGTTCTCATCCACCGCTACCGCCCTGTCCACCAGGCCTGCGGCAACCGCCGCCACAGCCCTGCTGAGCGTACCCGCCTGCGCAGCATGCACGTCCACTGCGAACGGGGCCAGGCCCAGTCCGTCCCGGATCTCGACTTCCCCGAGGTCCTCTGAGCATTCCCCGCCGCAGACTTCGGTGCCGTTGATGAGGTAACCCCCGATCAGTGCCCTGCCGGGCGCCACCATGGCCCCGGCGGAGAATCCGAGGTAGGGAACGCCGCCGGCAATCAACCGTGAGATGGCGGCAGCGGAGGCACTCAGTCCGTCCCAGTACGCCGGCGTCAGGCCGCCGCCCACCACCAGGCCGTGGACACCGCCGAACACGGCCGGATCCGCAGGACAACCCGCCCTGAGCAGGACCGGCACTACCTCAAGTGGTCCGCGGGCCAGGAGCGGTTCCGCGTACTCACGGAGGACCTCCCCGGGGTTCCCGCCGCGGTGGTGCACCGCAACGGCGATCCGCGCGGACCGTTCCCCGCCGGTGCGTGCCTGGACGTCCTGGACGAAGCGGTCAAACAGTTCGGGGAAGGCCTCAGGGTCCGGACCGGCGCCCGCCAGGAAGATGCTCATGGGCTTCAAGGTACCGGGGAGTGGGGACTCTGTGGTGGAAAGAAAGCGGTAAGACGTTGACACCGAGGATGCGGGGGACTATCGTACAACCAAATGGTTGTAGATCAGCTCAGGGAAACCGAACTTGACCGCCTCTTCCAGGCGCTCGCCGATTCCACCCGCCGCGACATCGTGCGGCGCGTCACGGTGCAGGAATACTCGGTCTCCGGCCTCGCAGGCCTCTACGCCATGAGCTTCGCCGCCGTTCAGAAACACGTGGCGGTGTTGGAGCGCGCAACCCTAGTGAGCAAGGAAAAGCGCGGAAGGGAGCAGATCGTGCGGGGTAACCATGAAGGCCTGCAAAACGCCCGGCGCCTGCTCGACGAGTACGAGGCAATCTGGCAAGAGCGTGTGGGCCGGATCGCCGACATTCTGGCTGAAGGATAAGGAGGGTTCTGCTATGCCCGTTATTGATACCACCAAGAACGTTGAGGCGCTCAGCTTCACTTTGACAGCAGAGTTCGATGCCGGCGTCCAACGCGTCTGGCAGCTCTGGGAAGACCCGCGCCAGCTGGAGCGCTGGTGGGGTCCGCCCGGCTACCCGGCCACGTTTGAACAGTTCGACTTCGAGTCCGGCGGAAAGGCCGGCTACTACATGACCACTCCCGAGGGTGAGAAGCCCCGCGGCTGGTGGCGCTTCACCTCCATCCAAGCACCCAACAAGCTGGAGTTCGACGACGGATTCGCCGACGAAAAAGGGGATCCGGTCGCGGAAATGGGTGCCGGCCATGTCACGGTGACGCTCGAGGAGGCTGGCGGCAGGACCAGCATGAAAGTAGCCACCGTCTTCGACTCCGAAGAGCAGATGGAACAGATGGTGCAGATGGGTATGGAAGAAGGCATGCGCGAGGCTGTCGGCCAGATCGATGCCATCCTCACCGAACACGCAAACGCCTGACCGGCCACGCCTTCAGGCACCCGGGGAAGCGTACGACGGCGGGACGTCCCGTCGTCGTACCCTTTCCTTTGTCCACGTGCCGGCTGCGTCCTGCAGGCGTTGAACGGGCCGGAAAGCTTCTGAATACTGGAAGGAAGCATCATTCAGAAGTGAGGCGGTGGCAGCTATGGGCGGCGGCGCGGAGGATTTCCGGAGGCGCCTGGAGCGCGCGGCTGAGGCCCGGTCCTACCGCGGAGCCGGTATCAGCGCCGAGGAGGAGGCCGCGCTCGACGCCCTCGAGGCGCAGGAGCGCGAAAAGCGCAAGAAGGTAAGCGACGCCGCCCGGGCTGAATACCTGGTCCGGGATGCGATGGCGCAGGGAAAATTCGACAACCTCAAGTACGCCGGCAAGCCAATTCCGGGGCTGGGGGAGCGGTACGATCCCGATTGGTGGGTCAAGGGGCTCATCCAGCGGGAGAACATCAGCGGGCTTGGTCCTGCGGCGATCCTGCTCCGCACCGAGGATTCGGAGCTGGATGCCAAGCTCGATGCCCAGTACACGGAGCAGCAGGTGCGGGACATCCTGCAGGACTTTAATCGGCGGGTCATCGATGCCAGGCGCCAGCTTCAGGGTGGTCCGCCGGTGGTCACCAAGACCCGCGACGTTGAAGAAGAGGTGGCGCGCTGGCGCGAACGCCGTGCCGCCCGTCCCGTCGAGGCACCGCCGAAAGCTGAACCGCGGACCTCGTGGTGGCAGCGGCTGTGGAAGGGGACGGGCTAGCTCGGCGCTTCCGCCTCGTAGAGCTCACACAGCGCATTGTAGTACCGCCTCGTTTGTCCGCGGTGGGCCATGCCGATCCGCCGGCAGACCTTTTGTGATGCCGTGTTGGCCGGGGCTGTGACTGCCACTACTTTGTCCGGCCCGGCCTTGTTTGGCCCGGCCGCAAGGGCGTAGGCGAGGACCGCGGCGGCAGCTTCCGCTGCGTAGCCGTGGCCCCAGTAGTCGGGGTGGAAGTGCCAGCCGATCTCGGTGTCGCCGGAGGGCAGGAGCGGCAATGTGTCGCCCGACGCCGGTATGGACTTAAGGAGCAGGGTTCCGGCCAGAGGGCCGGACTGCCGTTCCAGCTCACCGCGTCCTTTCAGCTGGACGGCCCAGATTGCATGGATGGGGTGGTCCATGTTCCGCCACGTGCGGATGCGCTCCTCGGCTTCGGCACGTTCCCTCATCACCTGCGGGTGGTTGCCGATGAAGCGCTGCACTTCCCAGCGTGAGTAGAGGTCCAGCACGAAGTCCGCGTCCTCCAGCTTCCAGGGACGGAGGACCAGCCGCTCGGTTTCGAGGCTCTTCACTCCGCCAATCCTGCCACCTCGCTGTGCTCCTGGGCTGGACCGCGCGGGTTATCCACATAGGGCTGGAGGGTTGGTGTCCTGGCGCGGGTGTGCTGGAAGACTTTGGGTATGGGTTTGGATCGGGGCCTGGCCAGGGCAACGGACCCACCACCAGCCACACCGGCCACACCTACCACTCCACCCCACCACCACTGCGTTCCGGACGGCGGGAGGCAGAGATATTCCCGCAGGTCTCAAGTGATGCCTGCGCGGCTGTTCAGCGACCCGAACCACGCATGCGGAGGCCGCACCTGGACGGGGAAGCTGCGGTTATCGGGGGCTGGGCGAGGGGCTCGGCCCGATCATGGAAGGGGGAGGCGGCGGGAATGGAGCGGCCGGGTAGAGCGGGGCTACGTTCAGCATGTAGTTGGCCCACTGCGGCCCGGCAATCATGTAGCCGTCCAGGCGGGGATAGAAAGTCCCGTTGATGGTGACATTCTGCCCGGCACGCTTCTGGCCCTCGAGGGCATCGCCGAAAAACGAAGCTGTCGCCAGGCCGGTGGTGTAGCCGACCACCCAGGTGGCGCCGTTGGTGTTGGACGTACCCGTCTTTGCCGCCACCGGCATCCTGGTGTGCACCTTTGGGTTGATCCAGACGCCGGAACCCACCTTCATCACGTCCTGCAGCACGGAGTTCACTCCGCGGGCCACGTCGGGCTTCACGGCATCACGGCATTCCACGGGCTGGGCGGGAAGACTGCCGCCGGTTGCATCCTTGACTTCCACGAGCGCGACGGGCGTGCAGTAGCGGCCATCGCTGGCAAAGGTCGCAAAGGCATTCGCCATATGGAGGGGGGCCACACCGGTGCCGCCCAGGAGGTTGCCCAGTTGGTGCATGTTGATTGGGGCCCCATCGAGTCCGCTGTGGAGGCCCACAGCGTCCACCATCTTCTGGATGCCGCAGAAATCCAGCTGGGTGGCTGACGCGAACGTGGCCGTGTTGATCGAGTTGTACAATCCGTAGTTGATGGGCATCTTCCGGTAGAAGCCCTCCTCGGCATTCTGCAAGTCATCAGCCGCGCCCAGTTCCGGGTTGTTCTGGGCGGTGCTGTAGGCGCCCATGACCTTCCCGCAACTGGACTTCCACGGGAATCCCAGCGGATAGACGCGCCGGGACGCGTCCACCTCTGCGGTCAACGACTTGCCCTCGTTGAGCCACTCGGCAAAGGTGAACGGCTTCATGGTGGACCCGGGCTGGAAGCCGCCGGCTCCATTGAGGTCATTACCCTGCGGGTCCTTGGCGTCGACATTGAAGTTCAGTTGGGTGTCGAACTTGCCCGGTTCAGGGAGGAACACGGTGTTCTGGGCCATGGCCAGGATCTTGCCCGTCCCTGGCTGCACCGTCACCAGTGCCGCTGCCCACCGGTCCGGGTTGGGCCCGGCGGTACCGTCCACCTGCGCCTGGGCGGCAGCCTGAAGCCGGCTGTCCAGGGTGGTGACGATGGTGAGGCCCCCGCGGTACAGCTTCCGCTGGCGTTCTATCAGGCTGGCCCCGTAGGCGGGGTTGTTCAGGATGAGGTGCGAGATATAGTCGCAGAAGTAGGGCGCCAGGGAGGCATTGGCGCAACCTTGCCGCTCGGGACTGACCTTGAGTTCAATCGGCGTGGCCACGGCCTCATCATGCTGGGCCTGGGTGATCATGCGTTGGCGGAGCATCTCCCCGAGCACCTGGTTCCGGCGGACAATCGACTTGTCAGGGTTGAGCACCGGGTTGTAGAACGTGGGGCTGTTGACAAGTCCGGCCAGCAGGGCTGCCTGGGGAAGGCTGAGGTCCTTGGCGGTGGTGCTGAAGAAGTAGCGCGAGGCAGCTTCGATGCCGTACGCGTCGCTGTTGAAGAACACAATGTTCAGGTATCCCTCAAGGATCTGCTGCTTGGTGAACTTCTTCTCCAGGGCAATGGCCAGCTTCATCTCGCGCAGCTTGTCGCCGACGTCCTTTTGCCCGCTCAGGATCACTTCGTCGGGCCTGTCCTGGGACAGCCGGGCCTCATTGACCACGTTGGTGACATATTGCTGCGTGATGGTGGAGGCACCCTGCTGGCTGCCCTTGGTCAGGTTGGAAACCAATGCCCGGATGATCCCCTGGGGATCAATGCCGGCGTGCTCGTAGAACCTGCTGTCCTCAATAGCCACGATGGCATCCCTGATGTACGGCGACATCTGGTCCAGGGGGATCCTGACACGGTTCTCGGCAAAGAAGGTAGCGATTGGCTGGCCGTCGGAGGTGAGGACCTTGGTGGATTGCGACGGCGGCTGGACGGTGAGCTCCTCCGGCAGGCTGTCGAAAAAGCCAATGGAGTTGCTGACGCCGAAGCCGGCGGCCGCCACGGCCGGGACCACCAGGCTGGCGGCCAGGACGCCACACAGGGCACTCGCCGCCAGGAACCCGAAAAATCTTCCCAGGGCAAGGCTGAAGCCGCGCCCGCGCTTCCGTTTCTTCGCCATTCTTCAGCCCTCATGCCTAGGGGTGCCAAAAGAATACGCCGGTGGGCGGGGGCGATCCACACATTGCAGATCAGGATTTGGTCACGCTTCTCCCTTGACGAGGCGATAGTTAGCGACATATCGTTAAATATCGCTGAAGTGACCAGCGAAAATTACAAGTGAAAGGAGAATGCCACCATGAAAGGCATTCCTGAAGGAAAATTTCCGGGACCTGAATTCAGCAGGGGACGGTTTGAGCGCGGGCGGGGCCGGAGGGGACCGCACGGGCACCGGGGCGGCGGCTTTGGTCCCGGCTTTGGCCCGGGTTTTGGCCCCGGTTTTGGCCCCGGTTTCGGACCGGGCTTCGGCCCGGGGTTGGGCCGTGGGCCACGAAGGGCCAGCAGGGGGGATGTCCGTGCGGCCATCCTCTCGCTCCTGGCGGAAGCCCCCTCCAACGGTTACGGACTGATCAAGACGATCGCCGAGAAAACGGAGGGAGCGTGGCGGCCCAGCCCCGGATCCATCTATCCGACGCTTCAGCAGCTCGTTGACGAGGACCTGATCTCAGCCCTCAGCGAGGGCCGCGGGACGGAATTCGCGCTCACGGACGCAGGCCGGGCCTACGTGGCAGAGCATGCGGAGGAGATGGAAAACGCGTGGAACGCCGGGCAGGACAACCCGGACCGGGACTTCCACCAGAGCATCGGGAAACTGATGGGCGCCATTCACCAGTTCCGCAGCGGGGTCACCGAGGAACAGCGTGCCGCCGCCATTGAAAAGATGGATGAGACCCGCCGGGCGCTGTACAAGATCCTGGCTGACTGATCAGGCGAAGGAGTCTTCCTTGCTGTGCCGTTCAGCCTTGCTGGACACTGAGCCGGCCGGGATTTCACGGGCGGTCGCTGCGGCATGGAAGGGGGATGCGGCATGGGGCAGCGGGTTGAAGCCCGCCCCGATTTCCCCGAATGCGTAGGCGCTCTCGGCATGTTCGGCCAGGTCCACACCGGCGGTTTCCGCCTCGTGGCTGACCCGGAAGCCGATGGCCTTGTTGATAGCCCGGCCAATCACGAGGGTTCCGAGACCGGAGAGCAGCAGGGTGATCACCACGGCTGCGGTCTGGGCGATGAGCTGCTGGATGCCGCCGCCGTAGAAGAGCCCGCCGCCCTGGCCGTCTGCCGGGAGGGCGATAAAGCCCAGCGCAAGGGTTCCGATAAGCCCGGCGCCGAGGTGGACACCCACCACGTCCAGGGAGTCGTCCAGGCCGAACCGGTACTTCAGGTCCACGAAGACCGCGCAGGCGGCTCCCGCCACCAGGCCCAGGCCCACCGCAGCAAGCGGGCTGATGTTGGCGCAGGACGGCGTGATGGCCACAAGCCCGGCCACCACGCCGGACGCCGCCCCGAGGGAGGTGGGGTGGCCGTGGCGGATCTTCTCCGTCACAAGCCAGCTGAGCATTGCAGCGGCGGGGGTTACCAGGGTGTTCACCCAGATCAGGCCGGCCTGTTCCGCCGTAGTTGCCGCTCCGCCGTTGAAGCCGAACCAGCCGAACCACAGGATGGCGGCGCCCAGCATGATGAAGGGGACATTGTGCGGGCGGTGGTTGGGGTCTTTCGCGAACCCGTGGCGCTGGCCCACGATCAGGGCCAAGACCAAGGCGGCGGTTCCGGAGCTGATCTCCACTACGGCGCCGCCGGCGAAGTCGATGACCTGGCCGAACACGGCAGTCACTGCGCCCCCGGCGCTCATCAGGCCGCCGCCCCAGACCATGTAAGCAAGGGGGCAGTAAACCACGGTGATCCAGATGGGTACGAACAGGGCCCATGCGCCGAACTTGGCGCGGTCGGCGATGGCGCCGCTGATCAGGGCAACGGTGATGATGGCGAAGGTGGCGCTGTATCCGGCCTTGATCAGGTCCGGGGAGCCCATCAGGTTCTGCAGGCCGAAGTTGGCGAACGGGTTGCCGAAGAGGCCCAGGACGCCGTCGCCCGTTGTCATGGAGTAGCCCCACAGGACCCAGACAACCCCGACGATTCCGGCGGAGATGAAGCTCATCATGATCATGTTCAGGGCGGCCTTGGCACGTGTCATGCCGCCGTAGAACAGGCCAAGCCCGGGGGTCATCAGCAGTACCATCGCGGCTGAAATCATCAGCCAGACGTGTTGGGCAGAAATCTCCACCTGCGGGTCCCTTCGCGTTGCGCCTCGAAGCGGGGCGCTCTTCCGGGCCCTCGCATTTCCCCCGCAGTCCATCTTTCGCGTTTTGTGTTTCGGGAAACGCGCCTAAAAGTTGCGCCCACGTTACAGAAACGGCCGCCGTGTGAAGTCCCCGTGTCGGTTTTGTTTCGGCCATGTAAACAGCCGCCATCCGGCAGGGTGGCGCGGCCGCCGGGCTTCGCCCTGTTTTTCCCGCGGCACACGGGCGGGCGGGGTGGGGAAGGTGAGAAGCCGCCGTCGACCGCTGGAATGGGGGAGATTACGGCGCGGTGAACGGCAGCTCACCGCGCCGGCGCGCTGGAATCCGCAGTTTAGAACTGGCGGGCGTTGGCCAGGACCGGCAGCTTGCTGCGCACCTCGTCCACCAGGGATGGGTCAATGTCCACGACGGCGAGTTCCGGCTTTCCGCCCAGTGCCGCCACAGCACTGCCCAAGGGAGTTATGACGGCGCTGTGGCCGATGCCCGTGGGTGCGGTGCCCGCAGGGCCCGCTCCCATGGTTTCGGGATCGCCCTGGCCGCAGGCCACCACGAAAGTGGTGCTGTCCAATGCACGTGCCCGCACCAGGAGGTCCCACTGCTCCGCCTTGCCCTCGCCGGCGCCCCACGACGCGCACACGATGTTCACCTGCGCCCCCGCGCGGGCATTGGCGGTGAAAAGGGCGGGGAAGCGGACGTCGTAGCAGGTGGCAAGGCCGAACACCGTGCCATTGAGTTCAAACGTCACCGGAGCCTCGCCCGCGTCCACGGTCCGGGATTCGGCGAAACCGAAGGCGTCGAAGAGGTGCACCTTGTCGTACGACGTGTCCAGCCCGGGGCCGGTGACCAAGAGGGTGTTGCGGACCTTGCCGTCCGTCCCGGGGGTGAACATCCCGGCCACGATCGCTATCCCCAGTTCCCGAGAGATGGCCCGGACTTCGCCGGCCCAGGGACCGTCCAGCGGTTCGGCGATGTCCCGGAGGGAATGGCCAAACGCGCGCATGGCGGCCTCGGGGAACACCACCAGCTCCGCGCCGGCGGCACTGGCCTGCCTGGCATAGTCCCGGATCAGTTCCAGGTTGGCTGCAGGGTCTGCGCTGCTGATGATCTGGGCGACTGCCAGGCGCATGGAACTCCTATCTGTCTGCGGCGTCTACTGCTTGTAGCCCTCGACTTCGTTGACCGGGCGGGCTTCGGCGTCGTTGGGGTTCTCGCCGGAATCGGCCTTTGCCCGGCGCTGGCGCAGCAGGTCCCAGCACTGGTCCAGGCGCTCTTCCACCTGCTTCAGCCGCGCCTTGTCCGGTACCTGGCCGTCTCCGGATGCGTCGCGGAGGGAATGCTCCTCCTCCACAAGGGACTGGATACGTGCCAGAAGATCTTCATCGTTCATGTCTACCCCTTAGGCCGGTACGGTTTTCCCCCAGCGTACGCCTGTACCATCAGAATCATGCCCACTGTGCTTGATATGGCAGGTCCAATCCTCGAGATGCTCACCTGGCTGTGCCTGCCCGCCGGGCTCGGATTGCTCTTCTATACCGGGTTCCTCCGCCGCTTCGTTCATCCGTGGGCCGTCGCCGAAGCCGTGGTGTATTCCGACAGCTCCGGGGTGGGCTTCCGGTGGTTCGACCGCAAGTTCCAGGTCCACCACGCGCCCATGTCGCCGCATGACATCCGGGACCTGGCCGTGGGAGATACGCTCCCCATCTACTACCACCCCAAGCGGCCAACCCAGTGGCAGACCACGGCGCCGGAAGAGGCAGGCAGGACAGCGTCCGTGCTTGGCCGCTGCCTTACCGCCATCGGCGCAGTGGCCTTGCTTGCCGGTTTTGTCCTGCCTATGTTCTAGGGGTTTACGGCCCAACCTCAGCCGGCAAGGACCACGCCGATGCCCAGGCCGCCCAACACTACCCCCGCAAAAGCCGTCCAAAGCACTGCCGTGATGTCGGCGTCGAACCTTTCCCTGGAAAGCCCCCGGGACCTGGCACTGTACCGGCGGCGTTGGGTCAGGTAGATGGCCAGCGCTGCGGCCGAGGAGACTGCGAACAGCAGCAGGATGGGGAGGCCGTGCTGCGGGAGCCAGCGCAGGAAGATGGCACTCACCGTCACCAGGGCCAGCATGGTCCGGCCCCAGGCGAGCGAGGTCCGCTCGGGCTGCAGGCCGGGGTCGCCGTGGCCGCCGGCGGTGCGGGACGCCGCCACAGGTCAGCGCCAGAGGATAAAGATGAGGACGACGGCGGCTGCCAGCGCGCCTGCCCCGGCCAGCAGCGGGACAATGAGCGGCAGCGGCAGCGGGGCCTTGTTCCGCATGCTGCGCTCAACCCGGAGCCACCGCACGGCTGATCCCGCGCTCAGCAGCATCCCCAGCAGCAGCAGCACCACCGCCAGGCCCTTGCGCACCGGCTCGAGGAAAAGGCCGGCGGTGAACGCCTCGATGGCGATTCCTCCGGCCAGCAGCGCAAGCGAGGTACGGATCCACGCCAGGAAGGTGCGCTCGTTGGCGAGGGTGAACCGCGGGTCCGGCTCCTCGCCGCCGGGCAGCAGGCGCTCGGCGATTTTCCCGCGCGACGGCGGGACGGAGGCGTTGCCGGGCTGCTCACTGTTGGTCACGGTGCCAGTTTAGCCACGCGGCGGGGCTGTGCCGGCCGGCGGCCAGGCGCTGGCTCAAGGCAGTTCGCCGCCGGCGGGAATGCCCGGAGCGCCCGGTCGGTTGGGGCAGGTATGGAGCGCATCGGATTTCTTTCCTTCGGCCACTGGGGTCCCGGGCAGGGCTCCCGCACCCGGACCGCCGGCGACGCCCTCCTCCAGGCCATTGACCTTTCGGTTGCCGCGGAGGAGTTGGGGCTGGACGGGGCGTTTTTCCGGGTTCACCACTTCGCCCGGCAGCAGGCCTCGCCGTTCCCACTGCTTTCTGCGATTGCCGCGCGGACCAGCAGGATCGAGGTCGGCACCGGCGTCATTGACATGAGGTACGAGAACCCGCTGTATATGGCCGAAGAAGCCGCAGCCACAGACCTGATCAGCGGCGGCAGGCTGCAGCTCGGCATCAGCCGTGGTTCACCCGAACCCGCCCGCCAGGGTGCGGCCGCCTTCGGGTACGTGCCCGGGCCGGGGGAGACCGACGCCGACATGGCCCGCCGGCACACAGCCCTCTTCCGGAAGGCAATCACGGGAGCCGGGGTGGCGGAAGCGGACCCGCGGTACGCAGGCGGAACCAGGGGACTCCTGCCCGTCCAGCCCCAGTCGCCCGGGCTCGCGGAGCGCATCTGGTGGGGAGCCGGAACCAGGAAGACGGCGGTCTGGGCGGCGGAGCTCGGCATGAACCTGATGAGTTCCACCCTGCTCACTGAAGATACCGGTGTTCCCTTCCACGAACTGCAGGCCGAACAGATCCAGCTGTTCAGGGATGCCTGGGCCGCAGCAGGCCATGCCCACCAGCCGCGGGTCTCGGTGAGCCGCAGTGTGCTCCCCATCGTGGACGCTGAGGACAGCATGTACTTCGCCGGCAGCGCCCTGCGCGACAGCCGGGACCAGGTGGGAATCATTGACGGGCTGACTGCCAGGTTTGGGAAGAGCTATACAGGCGCCCCGGACGTCCTGGCCGAGCAGTTGGCTGCCGACACCGCAGTGCAGGCCGCGGATACGCTCCTGCTCACCGTCCCCAACCAGCTGGGAGTGGACTTCAACGCCAAGCTCCTGGGGAACATCGCCCGCTACATCGCACCGGCACTGGGCTGGAGGGCGGCCCGCCCCTGAGCCGGTAACCGCTGGCTGTAATCTCGACGCTTCCCCCGTAAACATCAGCGGGCCCGGGCGGAAGGCGGTAAAATAAGCATGCTTACTGAAGACTGGGGAACCTTCTGCACACCGCAGCCGTTACTCTTATAGTGCGGCTTTGGGGGCTTAGCGCCTTTCATTACAGCGTGACTGCGGAACGGTCATATAACGAAGAGAGAGAAATATGGCCCGCGCCGTTTTAGGCTTTATCCCATGATCCGGCTACGTCAGCTGGCCCAGGCGGCCTCTGTCCTCACCACGCCCTTGGCGCCGGAGGACATCCTGGCGCTGTTCAACCCCGTCTACTCTGCGCGTCAGCTTCGCGGCGTGGTCACCCGCGTGGTCCAGGAGACCGCGCAGTCCGCCACGATCTTTTTCCGGCCCGGCCGCGGCTGGCACTCCCACCTGGCAGGGCAGTGGGCGCGCATCGGCGTCGAACTTGATGGCGTCCGCCACTGGCGCTCCTACTCCCTAAGCGCCCCCGCGGGCAAGGACCCGGCCATCACCGTCACCGACGTCGGCGCGGTCTCCGGCACGCTGGTGCGCACCACCAAGCCGGGAGACGTCCTCTTCCTTGCCCCTCCGCAGGGCGACTTCGTGCTCCCCGAGCACCCCCGCCCCCTGCTGATGGTTACGGCCGGAAGCGGCATCACTCCGGTGATGTCCATGATCCGCACCCTTGTTCCGCGGCGTCCGGATGCCGACGTCGTGCTGGTCCATTCTGCGCGCACGCCCGGTGACAGCCTGTTCCGCGAGGAACTTGCCGAGCTGGCGGACCAGTTCCCCAACTTCCGCCTGGCCCACTGGTACACCGGCGAACAGGGCCGGATGGACCTCACCAACACGGACCAGCTGGACGAGATCTGCCCGGACTGGAAGGAACGCGCGGCGTATGCCTGCGGTCCGGACAGCTTCCTGGACGACGCCGAGGCCCTGTGGAAGCGGGCGGCGCTGACCACCGCCGCACCCGGCTCCGAGATCGCAGTTGCCGGCAGCGCCGGGAACTTGATGATTGAACGCTTTAACACCACCTTCGCCGGCGGCGTTGGGCACGACGGCGGCCTGGTCACCTTCGAAGCGTCGGACCGGGAAGTGGAAGCCGACGGCGACACCCCCATCCTGGACGTCGGCGAGGACGCAGGGGTGCTGATGCCCAGCGGCTGCCGCATGGGCATCTGCCACAGCTGCCTCACTCCGCTCCTGTCCGGGCAGGTGCGCGACCTCCGTACCGGGGAAGTCCACGGCGAACCCGGCCAACTGATCCAAACGTGTGTCTCGGCAGCCGCCGGACCCGTCAACCTCGAAATCTGAGGAGCACAACGGTATGTCTGTAGTTACACCCAGCAAGGCCACGCCCGCACCCAAAGGCACTTCTACCGGAGGGTCACGGACGCGCCCCGGAAAGCTGGCCGAATCCGGCAGCCCCACCGTGCGGCCACCGGCCGCCGCCCACCTGACTGATGAACAGGTGGCCGAACTCGGGCGCGAACTTGACGCCATCCGGGACGACATCCTGGCCAAGCGCGGCGCCTCGGATGCCGCCTACATCCGCCGCGTGATCAAGATCCAGCGCGGACTGGAGATCTCCGGCCGCGCCGCGCTGCTGGTCAGCAAGAACAAGGCAGCCTGGGTCACCGGGACCACGCTGCTGAGCCTGGCCAAGATCCTGGAGAACATGGAGATCGGCCACAACGTCCTGCACGGCCAGTGGGACTGGATGCGGGACCCGGACATCCACTCCACCACCTGGGAATGGGACTTCGTCACGCCGTCGCGCTCCTGGCAGCACACGCACAATGACCTGCACCACCGCTGGACCAACGTGGTGGGCAAGGACAACGACGTCGGATACAACCTCCTGCGGATGGACGAACAGCAGCCGTGGAAGCCCATTAACCTGGCCAACCCGCTTTTCAACGCCATCCTGGCGCCGCTCTTCGAGTGGGGCATCGCTATTTACGACCTTGAGCTCACGGAGTTCAAGGAAGGCAAGAAGTCCAAGGAAGCACTGCTCAAGGACCTCAAGGCCCTCGGCAAGAAGGTTGTCACCCAGTTCACCAAGGACTATGCCGCAACCCCCGCAGTCGCTATGCTGACCGGCTCCGGCAAGCAGGCACTCTACGGAACCCTGACCGCCAACGCCGTCCGCAACGTCTGGGCCCACGCCGTCATCTTCTGCGGCCACTTCCCCGAAGGCACAGACACCTTCACGGAGGAAATGGCTGAAGGCGAAACCCGCGGCGACTGGTACATCCGCCAGATGATCGGCTCCGCCAACATCTCGGGGTCCAAGTTCATGCACATCATGACCGGCAACCTGTCGCACCAGATTGAGCACCACCTCTTCCCGGACCTGCCCTCCAACCGGTACGCCGAGGTGGCGCCCAAGGTTCGTGAAATCTGCCAGCGCTACGGTTTGAACTACACCACGGGACCGCTCCTGAAGCAGGTTGGCTCCACGTGGGGCAAGATCTTCAGGCTGGCCCTTCCCGGCAAAACCGCCAAGGCCTGATCGGCCACCTTTGCAAGCACGTCAACGCACCCCCGGTTCCGGCTCATCCCGGAACCGGGGGTGCATTTGTGTTCCCCTTCGCTCTCGCATTTTTCGAGGTCAACGGCGCATAATTGATCCACACCCGCCGCCGTGGCCAATGGAGGACTCATGCGGATCATCGGAGCACTGATTGTCATCTGGCTGATCATCGGCGGCGTCGCTGCCTGGCAGCGAGGCTACTTCGGGGGAGCACCCGGAAACTGTGCGGAGGCTGGCACCATCGCCATCACCATCGCCGCCGGCCCGTTGAACTACATGGGAGCCAATCCGCAGGTCAACTGCGAGCTTCCGCAACCTTCCCAGTAGCGGGATCGCAGCGGGCCCGGGCAGCAGTGGGGCTCCACGGCCGGGGCTGGACTGGATGGCGGACCGTCCTAGAGTAGGAACTGCGTGCCGTGGCACCCGCCAGCGCGCCGATCCCACAGTCTCGAAAGGACCCGCCGCGATGGCTTTCATCACCGTAGGAACCGAAAACAGCACTGACGTCGAGCTTTACTACGAAGACCACGGCTCAGGCCAGCCCGTCGTGTTGATCCACGGCTACCCCTTGGACGGCTCCTCCTGGGAAAAGCAGACCGCCGCCCTGCTGGACGCCGGCTACCGCGTTATCACCTACGACCGCCGCGGCTTTGGGAAGTCGAGCAAGACCACGGAGGGCTACGACTACGACACGTTCGCCGCGGACCTCAACACCGTGCTGACAACCCTGGACCTGAACAACGCCGTGCTGGTGGGCTTCTCCATGGGCACCGGCGAGGTGGCCCGCTACCTGGGCACCTACGGCTCTGCCCGGGTGGCGCGGGCAGCTTTCCTCGGTTCGCTTGAACCCTTCCTGCTCAAGACCGATGACAACCCCGATGGCGTTCCGCAGGAAGTCTTCGACGGGCTGAAGGAAGCCGTCATTGCCGACCGGTATGCGTTCTTTACCGAGTTCTTCAAGAACTTCTACAACTCCGACACCTTCCTGGGTACGCCTCGCCTCAGCCAGGAAGCAGTCGATGCCAGCTGGAACCTCGCCGCCGGCGCCGGTGCCACCGCTTCCGTGGCGGCCCAGCCCACCTGGCTCACCGATTTCCGCGCAGACATCCCCAAGATCGACGTTCCGGCACTCATCCTCCACGGCACTGCGGACAACATCCTGCCCATCGATTCAACGGGCAGGCTCTTCGCCAAGGCGCTGCCCAGCGCCGAGTACGTGGAGATCGAGGGCGCCCCGCATGGCCTCCTGTGGACGCACGCTGCCGAAGTGAACGAAGCCCTGCTGCGCTTCCTCGCCAAGTAAGGCACACATGGAAAAACTTCCGGCGACGGCGGCGGGAGGCCGCCGTCGCCGGAAGTGATAGACCGTTGGGGGATACGCCGCGTTAAGTGGAAGAGCGTGGGGTGAAAAGCCGCGTTAAGTGAGAGAGCGTTGGGCCTGTGAAAGCTATCCGTCGTAGTGTGTCCGGGCCGGCCCCTGGCCCAGCGAGTTGACCACTATGGCGGCAACGTCATGCAGCTTTGAATTGCGGGTGCTGGACGCCGTCTTCAGGATCTCGAAGGCGTCCTGCTGGCTGCACCGGTTCTGCGCCATGATGATCCCCACGGCCATGTCGATCACAGTGCGGGACTCCAGTGTGGCGCGGAGGTTTGCCGCCGTCTCGCTGTAGTGGGCAAACCGGACCGCAAGCCGCAGGGCAAGGGAAGTCTGGCCCACGAAGTCCTCGGCGAATTCAACGATGCGGGACTCAAAACGGTGGGGCCGGGGGGAGTAGAGCAGCAGCGCGGCCTTTGTTCCGCCCTCCAACTGGAAGGGCAGGGCAAGGACGGAGCGGACGCCCTGGGCCAGGACGGCAGTGGAGTACTCGGGCCAGCGGCCGTCATGCTGCGCGTCCGGGACGTTGATGGTCTCCTGCATGGTGGAAGCCGTCAGGCTGGGCGTCTCGCTGAACTCGTACTCAAGCTGCGCGATGGCCTTCGCCTCAGGGCTGCTGCTGGCCACCGTGGCGGCCTTGCGCTGCCGCAGCAGGGTGATGGCGCACATGATTTCGTCGCCGGGCTCGGAAAGGTTGCGTGCGGACACCTGTGCCAGTTCATTGAGGAAGTCCTCAACGTCAGGGCTGCTGAGGACCAGCTCATGCAGGTGCTCGGTAATGGATGTATCGGGTTTTGCTGTTGACTCGCTGGCCACGGTTTCTTGGTGCCATTCGCTCAGGACAACCCGGCTGCTTCCAGCAGCCACCGCAGTGCCGGCAGGCTGTGAAGGTCGCTGGATCGAAGAACTTTCCAACGGCCTGCTGCTAAACCGATATCCAGAAGTATATACATCCTTCGGCAGGGGGTAGCGTCATGTTGACACACGTGAACTCGAGGTTCTCTGGCGCCCGGCGGGAAGTTACCGGCAGAATGAAGCAGGCGCCGGTGCCCCGGCGGCAGGGCGCAAAACCAGCGGCCGCCACGCCCCGGCGGGGCAGGAAGTGGGACAGGATCATGACCAGGCTGCTCATCATCGGCCCGCCGGGCTCCGGCAAAGGCACCCAGGCGGAACAGCTGGCACGGCACTTCGGCATCCCCGCCGTCTCCACCGGGGAAATCTTCCGGAGCAACGTCAGCGAGGAGACTGAGCTGGGAAACCAGGCTGCCAGCTATCTCGACGGCGGCGACTTCGTCCCGGACCACCTCACCAACGCGCTGGTCAAGGACCGCCTCCTGGACAGCGACCTGCAGGCCGGATTCCTGCTGGACGGCTACCCGCGTACGGCTCCCCAGGTGGTGGAGCTGGACAACATGCTTGCCTCCCAGGGATACGCCCTGGACGCGGTGATCGAATTGTCCGCCCCTGACGAGTTGCTGGAGGAACGGATGCGGCGGCGCGCGGCGGACCAGGGGCGCACCGACGACACGGTGGAGGTGTTCCGGCGCCGCCTGGACCTCTACCACCGTGAGACGCATGAAGTAGTCTCGGTCTACGCCGGGCGCGGAATACTCGTGTCCGTGAACGGCAGCGGGGATCCCGGTGAGATCACCGGACTGGCGATCGCCGCCGTCGAAAAGTTCCTTGGAACCCCACGGCGCGGCAGCTGACCGCCACCGGCCAGGCGGCAAACCCGGCGCAAGCCACAAACGGAAAAGGAAACCTGATGAGAATTGCGGTAACCGGCGGTAGCGGAAAACTCGGGCGGCACGTGGTCCGCAGGCTCACGGAGGACGGCCACCAGGTCCTCAACCTGGACCGCGAGGGCGCCCGCAGCCCCGGCCTGGTGGTGGTGGACCTGCGCAACTACGGCCAGGTCCTGGACGTCCTGCTGGGCCTGGACGACAGGCACGAAGGGTTCGACGCCGTGGTGCACCTGGGTGCCATTCCGGCACCTGGCATAATTCCTGACGCCGCGACGTTCGAGAACAACATGCTGTCCACCTACAACGTCTTCCAGGCGGCCCGCCGGGCCGGCATCAAGAAGGTGGTGTACGCCTCCAGCGAGACCGTGCTGGGACTGCCGTTCGACGTCGACCCGCCCTACATTCCGGTGGATGAGGAATACCCTGCCCGGCCCGAAAGCACGTACTCCCTGGTGAAGCACCTTGAGGAGCAGATGGCTGCCGAACTCACGCGGTGGGATCCGGAACTGAGCATCGTGGGGCTGCGGTTTTCCAACGTCATGGACGCCTCGGATTACGGGAAATTCCCTTCGTTCGACTCCGACGCGACCCTCCGGAAATGGAACCTGTGGGGCTACATCGACGGCCGGGACGGTGCCCAGGCGGTGGCAAGGGCGCTGGAGAACGGGAAACCGGGATTCGAGGCGTTCATCATCGCCAACGCGGACACCGTCATGAGCCGGTCCAGCGCAAGCCTTGCCGCGGAAGTGTTCCCGGGGGTCAAGGTGGTAAAGGACCTTGGCGAACACGAGACCATGCTGTCCATTGACAAGGCGCGGCGGCTGCTCGGATTCGAGCCGGAACACACGTGGCGGACGCACGTTTCACCCAGCGCCGGCGGTGCAGAAACCGGCTGAACCGGCCCGGCTCAGGAATCGCCAAGGGTTGCCGCAGGATCGGGCAAAGACCCCGTGGCGGCGCGTTGCGGGCTCCTATCCTTTTGGTAGGGCGGGGGCACCTCCTGCCCCCGCAGCCCGCAAACGCCGAACGAGGACCCCAAAATTCGCACTCCCTTCTTTGCGCTGCCCGCCGCCGCAGTGCTGGTCTCAGCAGTCCTGTCCGCCACCGCCCTTCCCGCCGCTGCCGTTGCGCCGGCTGATCCCGGAGCGTCCGGACGCTACATCGTCCAGTACGCTGCCGGCACCGACGTAGCCGCAGAGGCAGCCGGGCTGCGGGCCCAGGGCCTCGCTGTCGGCCGGACCTTCACCCACGCCTTCCGCGGCGCCCTGGTCACCGCCAACCCTGCCCAGGCGGCAGCGCTCGTGAAGTCCGGCCGGGTGGTATCCATGGAAGCCGACGCCCCGGTCAGCATTTCCGAAACCCAGCAGCCGGCACCCTGGGGCCTGGACCGGGTGGACCAGAGGGCGCTGCCGCTTTCCGGCTCCTACTCCTGGTCATCCTCGGGCGCAGGCGTGACCGCGTACGTGGTGGACACCGGCGTTCTGGCCTCGCACACCGAGTTCACCGGGCGGATCGCTTCCGGATGGACCGCTGTGGCTGACGGACGGGGCTCCAGCGACTGCAACGGCCACGGTACGCACGTTGCCGGCACCATGGGCGGGACCACCTATGGGGTGGCCAAGAGTGCCACGATCGTTCCCGTCCGGGTGCTCGACTGCAACGGATCCGGCTACAACTCGGATGTGGTTGCCGGCTTGGACTGGGTGGCAGCGAACCACGCAGCAGGTTCTCCGGCAGTGGTGAACCTTAGCCTGGGCGGGGCCGCCAGCTCGGCAGTGGACACCGCCATCCAGTCAGTGGTGAATGACGGCGTTGCCGCCGTGGTTGCCGCCGGCAACTCCGCCGTGGACGCCTGCGGAAGTTCCCCCGCACGGGTCCCGGCGGCGGTGACAGTGGCTGCCAGCGACTCCGCCGACAGGCAGGCGTCCTTCTCCAACTTCGGTCCCTGCGTGGACCTTTACGCCCCGGGCGTGGGTATCAGCTCGGCGTACTACACGTCCGCCAGTGCCACCGCGTCAATGTCCGGCACCTCGATGGCCGCGCCGCACGTGGCCGGCGCAGCAGCCGTACTGCTCTCCCAGAACCCGGCGCTCACCCCCGCCCAGGTCTCCGGCGCACTCACATCCAGCGCCACGGCAGGGGTGGTGGTGGGAGCCACCAGCGGCACGCCGAACCGCCTGCTGTACTCCGCTGCGGCCGCTCCCGCACCGGCACCCGCACCGGCACCCACGGTCACAGCCGTGACGCCCGGCGCCAATGCCACTGCCGTTGCGGCAGGCGCCAATATCACGGCCACCTTCAGCACCGCTGTGCAGGGCGTGAGCGGCGGGACCTTCCTGCTCAAGGACGCTGCGGGCGCCACCATCCCCGCCGCTGTCTCCTACAACGCCACCACCCGGACGGCAACCCTGGACCCCGCAGCCGCCCTTGCCGCGGACACCACCTTCACGGCCACGCTGGTTGGCGGTACCTCCGCCATCAGGGACAGCGCCGGCACCCCGCTGGCCTCCGCCAGCTGGAGCTTCCTCACCGGCCCCGCCCCCGCCATCACCGCCTACACCCCCGGCAGCAACGCCCTGCTGGTGCGCCGCGGCAACAACGTCAGCGTCACTTTCAGCGAGGCCGTCCAAGGCGTCAACGGAACCACGTTTACGGTAAAGAATGCCGCCACCGGAGCCCAGGTTCCGGCCAGCGTGTTCAGGAACGGCACCACCAACCAGTGGATCCTGGATCCCCAGCAGCCGCTGGCGGCCAAGACCAAGTACACCGTGACGGTCACCGGCGGCGGAACGGCCATCCGGGACCTGGCCGGGAACCAGCTCACCGGCCGGACCTGGCAGTTCACCACCGGTTCCTACTAGCCGGTTTCGAGCATGAACTCCACGCGCCCGTGCACGGCGCCGTTGACCTGAAGTTCCAAGGCATGCAGGCCGGGATGGTGCACCCGGGTGGTCATCTGCCTGAAGGCATGGCGTTTGGACAGGCTCCTGCTCTCGCCGGGTGCAAGGGCCACCGTTGAGGCCTTGAAAACCTTGGCCGAATGGCTGCCGTTGGCTTTGCGGTAGTGGATCAGGTAATCCACCGCCAGGCGCACATCCTCCGTGCCGGTGTTGGTGATCTCGAAACTGAAGGCCAGTTCGCCGGGCAGATTCAGGACATCCCGGTCCAGGTAAGGCCCGGCCACCGCTACCTGAGCCGGCGCGAAGCCAAGGAGCGCCAGGGCGCCGGGATGTCCTTTTTTGACGAGCGTGCGAAGGCCGTGGCGGACCACCCGTCCCGTATTGGCATCGGCCGCGGAGAGCCAGTCCTGGGCAGTGGACACCACGGCCGAGGGCGCGTGCCGGGCAAGATCGTTCAGGTGGTTGGCCACGGACCGCCGCACATACTCGGACGGGTCGCGGTACAGGGAGCCGAGGATGGGGAGGGTGGCCTCAGGCCGCTGGACCAGGGCCGGGACCCGCACCGCCCACGGCAAATAGGGGCGCGTGCCCTCGCTGGCCAGGCGGCGGACATGCTCGTCCGGATGGGCCGTCCAAACCTGGATGATCGGCAGTGCCCTGTCCGGGTCCTGGCGGAGGAGGCGGCGGATGGCGAACTCACTGGTAAGCCTGGGCGTCAACTCCGCCAGCAGGGCCATGGCGTCGTCGAAGTCCCTGCCGGAGCCGGACGCGACGGCAAGTGCCGCGGCAGCCTCGGACACCGGCCACAAGATCCAGCCTGTGAACTCCGGGAAGGCGAGTGCGGCCCGGAAGCTGCCCGCCGCCGTCGTATACCCCGCGCCCGGGACGTTCTCAATGTCATCCTGCAACGCCTGGGCCACCAGGTCAGTCCTGGCGCGCAGGTTGAGTCCGCCCAGCAGGCGGGCGGCGGCAGCCGTGCGGTCCCACCGCACCTCCGGAGCGGACTCCGCCAGGATGGCGGCAACGGAATTGACGGCAGGCGCGTCAATCAGTTCGTTCATGGCACCCATGCAGACAGGCTACCGCGGGGGCAGGACATGGCCCGGCTGGCAGGAGGCTGCCCGGAAACTGCAGGCAAACAGCGCCAACGCAGCCCAGCCGGGATAATCTTCACCCTAGGCAAATCTTCACGGCGCAGGGACGGGCATGACAGTGGGACAACAGGGATCAGCAGGTTCGGGAACCACCAGGCAAAAGACCGGCAAATGGCGTGCCTTCCACGACAAGTTCGTGGTGGAGGAGCGCTACCTGGACCCCGCAGACCGGCGCGGGCTGTACCGGACGGCCATCATCCTGGCGGCGGTGGGAACCGTCCTGTTCATTGCCACCCTGGTCAGCGTGGTGCAGGCCGACGGCCTGTCCGCAGCCGACGTGCCCGTCCGCGATTGGCTGCTCGGGCTGAGGTCCCAGGCACTGACAGTCATCATGATCGTCCTTGCCGTGGTCTTCGGCCCGATTGCCCTGCCCATCATTGTCCTGGTGGTGATCCTGGCCTGGGGGTTCGCCGCGAAGCATGCCTGGCGGCCCATCCTGCTGGCATCCGCGATGGTCACCGGCGTCATCGTCTCCCAGGTCATCCTCCAGATCGTGCGGCGCTCGCGGCCGCCCGTGGAGCAGATGCTGTTCGGGATCGACCACACCTTCTCATTCCCCTCAGGACATGTCCTGGGAGCCTGCGACTTCCTCCTGGTGGGTGCCTTCCTGATCTTTTCCCGGCGCCGCAATCCCCGGGCCGCCGTCCTGGGCTTCGTGGGTGCAGGGATCGGCATTTTCCTGGCTGCCGTGAGCCGGCTGTACCTGGGTTACCACTGGCTCAGCGATGCCCTCGCGTCCTTGTCCCTTTCGCTGATCATCCTCGGCGGGGTCATAGCCCTGGACACCTGGCGCACTGCCCGCATCCCGGGGGAGCGGATCACCGGCGAGCTGTCCAAGGCCGATTCGCCCAAGGACTGAGCCGGAACCGGGCTCTGGCCTGGCGGCTGTGACCGGGCCCTAGCCTGGCGGCCGTGACCGGGCCCGCTTCAGCGCCCGGTGCAGCTTGACGTTGGCGGCCTCGAGTTCCAGTACTTTGGCCACGCCTGCAAGGTTGAGGCCCTGTTCAAGCAGTTCGCCGATCCGCAGCAGGACGGCAATGTCGTCGTCGCTGTACTGCCGTGTGCCGCCGGACGTCCGCGACGGGGTCAGCAGGCCCTTTGTCTCGTAGAGCCGGATGTTCTGCTGGCCGGTCCCCGCCAACTTGGCCGCAACGGAGATGGCGTACAGCGCGCGGCTGCTGCTGTTGGGGCCGGGTGGCCGCCCGGCTTCCTGGTTTGCCATAAGTTCTCCAAATTCCGTCCAGTGGTCTTGCCTCAGTTTCCCACGGGTGCTATAAAAAATCTATATCCATCACCATAGATTAAGGGGTTGTGGATATGGCACGGGTTACATCTACAAAGCTGAAGGAGTGGGAAATGATGTTGATGCGCACGGATCCGTTCCGTGAGCTGGACCGGCTCACGCAGCAGGTCTTTGGTACCGCGGCCCGCCCGGCTGCCATGCCCATGGACGCCTGGCAGGAGGACGGCGAGTTTGTGGTGGCGTTCGATCTCCCGGGCGTGAAGATTGATTCGCTGGACCTGAACGTTGAACGCAACGTCCTCACGGTCCGGGCGGAGCGCAAGGACCCCACGCAGCCCAATGTGGAGCTGGTGGCCTCCGAGCGTCCCCGCGGCGTCTTCAGCCGGCAGCTGATCCTCGGCGACACCCTGGACACTGACAACATCAAGGCCAGCTACGACCAGGGCGTCCTGACCCTGCGGATCCCGGTGGCGGAACAGGCCAAGCCGCGCAGGATCGAGATCCAGACGGAGCAAAGCGAGAAGCACCAGATCGGAACCTAGCCACAGCCGGCGGGCACGGGCAACAACCGGTGCTGCCCGTGCCCCGGCATTCCTGCAGCCATGACAAACACCCCCGACTACTACGCCACCCTGCGGGTCCAGCCACACGCCACCCAACAGGAGATCTCGCGCGCCTACCGGGCGTTGATGCGCAGCCACCACCCGGACGTCGACGGCGGCACCACGCCTGAGGGGGAGCTCCTGGAGATCATGCAGGCATTCAATGTCCTGCGGGATCCCCAGCGGCGCGCCGCCTATGACAGGCAGCTGGCAGCAGCTGCTGCGCAGGCCATACCCGTCCGTAAGGTCCGCAGCCGTGGCGGTTCCTCCGAACCCGCCATCCGGGTCACTCCTGTGCGGTGGGAGAGCGGGCCCTGGTCTTGATGCAGGGCGGATGAAACACGATGACAACCGCGAGGAGGCGGAGAACCGAATGAGCGAGTGGCGCCGCTACGACTCACCCCTGATCCCGGCATTCCACGAACGCTTCGAACAGCGCTGGGGCCCCGGCACCGCCCCCTTCCTGGACCCCGAGGCGCATGAGCAGCCGCTTCCCCGTGCCCAGTGGATCAATCCGGCCACCGGCGCTGCACTTGCCGTTGTGCCGGTCTGGAGCGCGGAGGAAAAGCAGCAACGGTCCTTCGGGGTTTTCTACCTTCCGCCCGCCGGGGACATCTGGGTATTGCGGCCCGGCTACACCGGCTACCTGGAACCTGCCGACGGCGATTCGGAGCACCTGGTGACCCTCCGGAACGACGCCTTCCGCAAAGCAGTCTCGCACGCCAAGGAGTTCCTGTTCGGCACCCAATAGCGTCCGGAGGTTCCGCTCGTCAGTTGCCGCCAGCTGTGCAATCCTGAGACGTACTCACACGCTCCGTCACAAAAGGCCCGCCCATGCACATCACCGCCAAAGACCTCGCCGCACTCATCCCGCCCGGATTTACCCTCGGCGTGGCCACCGCAGCCTTCCAGATCGAAGGGGCCCTGGACGAGGACGGCCGCGGGCCTGCAGGCTGGGATGTCTTCGCGGCCAAGGACGGCGCCATCGTCGAAAACCACAGCCCGGTGACGGCTTGCGACCACTACCACCGCATGCCCCAGGATGTTGCCCTCATGAAGCAGCTGGGCGTGGACTCCTACCGGTTCTCCTTCGCCTGGCCGCGGATCCAGCCCACCGGGCGCGGGCCGGCCAACCAGGCGGGCCTGGACTTCTATGACCGGCTCCTGGACGAGCTGCTGGAAAACGGCATTTCCCCCATGGCCACCATCTACCACTGGGACACGCCCCTGGCCCTGGATGAAGCCGGCGGCTGGCTGAACCGGGACACCGCCTACCGCCTGGGCGAGTACGCGGGGATCCTTGCAGAGGCATTCGGGGACAGGGTGGCCAGGTGGGTGACCATCAATGAACCAGCCACGGTCAGCACCAACGGCTACACCCTCGGCCTGCACTCGCCCGGCAAGGAACTGCTCCTGGCCGCGTTCCCCACGGTCCACCACCAGCTGCTGGGGCACGGCCTGGCGGTACAGGCACTGCGCGCCGCCAAGGTGCCGGGCGAGATCGGCATGACCAACGTCTACTCGCCCATGGTTCCGAACTCCATCAACCCGCTGGACTACATCAGCGCGGGACTGATGGACCTTGCCCAGAACCGGCTCTACGCCGATCCCGTCCTCACCGGAAAGTATCCGGACCTCATCCGGGCCGCCAAGTTCTTCAGCTCGTTCGAGCATCCAGAGGAGGACATGGAGCTCATCTCCCAGCCCCTGGACTTCTACGGGCTCAATTACTACATGCCCACCAAGGTGGCTGTGGGGCCGGGCGGCGGTGCCGTGCCGGCGAGCATGGCCGAGGCCATGGGCAGCGACCTCAGCGCGGCCGGCAGCGGCGGAACGCCCTTCCATGTGGAGACTTGGCCGGAAGCGGACATCACCTCCTACGGCTGGCCCGTGAAGCCTGAATACATGGCCGTGGCCCTGAAGGAGATGGGGGAGCGGTACCCCAATCTCCCGCCGGTCATCCTCACCGAGGGCGGTGCCAGCTTCGAGGACATCATCGTCCGGGACAAGTCCACCAACACCAGGTTCATCCCGGACGAGCGCCGGCTGAAGTACCTTTCGGACCACCTGGAGGCTGCCCTGCGGGCAACAGCCCCGGGCGGAGAGGCGGAGAAGGTGGACCTGCGGGGCTACTACGTCTGGTCGCTCATGGACAACTTCGAGTGGTCCGCGGGCTACAACCAGCCCTTCGGGCTCCTGCACGTGGACTTCGAAACCCTGGAGCGCACGCCCAAAGCATCCTACTTCTGGCTCCAGGAACTCATCGAGGAGCGTGACCTGGCCGCTGCTGCGGGCGCCGCAATCGCTGAGGCCATGGCGGCCGACACCATTGACGTTGACGTCATCGGCACCGACGTTGTTGGAGCGGACGCGCCCGACGACGACGTCACGGCTTTGGGTGCCAGCGCCTAGGAACGTCCAGCGCAGGCAGGTCCAAGGCGGGTAGGTCCCGTGAGGGCCGGTTCAGCGCAGGTTCAGAGCAGGTCCAGCGTGGCGAGCTGTTTGGCGATGCCCGCCCCGTCCGGTGAGTAGATCCATGGCACCTGGGATGCCGTGTGGTCGCCGTCCTCCGAGTGGCCGCCGGCGAACACGGACTCGCTGATGGACAGCTGGCGGATGGCGATCGCGGCTACCTTGTCCGGGTTCTCCTGGGCGAAGCCGGAATAGATGGCTTCGTCGTGCTGGCCGTTGTCGCCGATCAGGAGCCAGCGCATGTCGGGGAATTCCTTGGCCAGCCGTTCCAGGTTGCGGTGCTTGTGGTCCTGGCCGCTCCGGAACCACCGGTCCTGGGTCAGGCCCCAGTCGGTCAGCAGCAGGGCCCCGGAAGGGTACATGTTCCGGGACAGGAAGCGGGCCAGGGTGGGGGCGGCGTTCCACGGCCCCGTGGACAGGTAGATCACCGGCGCGTCCGGGTGTTCGATGGTCAGCCGGTCCAGCAGGACCGCCATCCCGGGGGTTGCCATGCGGGCCCGCTCGCTGAGGACGAACGTGTTCCAGAGGGCCAGGAAAGGCCGGGGCAGGGCAGTGACCATGACCGTGTCATCAATGTCGGAAACGATGCCGAACTTGACGTCCGGGGCAATGACCCGGATCTTTGCCTCAACCGGTTCCGTGCCCTCGGCCCGCAGGACCGCCGTGTGCCAGCCCGGCTCGAGCCGCACGTTGACCTCGGTGTCGATCAGTCCGCCGCGGTCAGCCCGGACATGGGTGACAACATCGCCGATGGTGATTTCGACGTCGGTGAACTGCAGGGGAACGCTGGTGAAGGCGCGCCAGCCGCGCACGTTCTGGTTGCCGTTTTGCGCCGCGTGTTCGGCCTTGCTGCCAGGCAGCGGCTTCTGGGTCAGCAGGACCCGGCCCAGCACGCGCACCATGCTGGTTGAGCCGTAGCCCTGGTAGGCGATGGTCTGCGGAACGAACTTCCAGCGTTTGGCCACCTGGATGCGCACCGTGTTGACGGCATCGGAGATCCGGTGAGCAAGCCTGAAGACCTGGTTTCCGTAGAGCTGGGTGTGGTCCGTCTTGCTCTGGGCCGTGGGCGCTGCTGCATGCTCTGGCGGGGTCTGGGGAGCCGTGTCCATGGGACCACTCTGCCACAGGCTGCACCGGTCGGGGCCACTCCCGGCCCCTTGCCGTCGCTCCGTGACGTCACCCTTCCCCAAGGATCCAGCGCAGGGTCTCCGCGTTGCGCACTGCGTTGCCGCCGCCGTCGTTATTGAAATACGCATACACGTCCAGGCCGCTGCTGGCCCACTCCCGGATGCGGTCCGCCCACCAGTGCAGGTCAGCGTCAGAATAGGAGCCTGCATAGAGGTGCTGGTGGTCGGGGCCGTGCAGGCGCACATACGTGAACGGGGCGGTGGTCCGCAGGATGCAGGGGAGGTTGGCTCCACTCATGATGCAGTAGGCGGCCCGGTGCCGTTCCAGCAGGGCGTACACCTCTGGGCAGTCCCAGCTCGGGTGCCGGAACTCCACGGACACCCGGATCCACTCCGGTACCGAGGCCAGGAAGTAGTCCAGCCGGGCGTCATCGCGTTCCATCCCGGGCGGCAGCTGCACCAGGAGGACCGCCCGTTTGTCACCGAGCTCATGCCAGCACCGCTCGATCCGCTCCAGCCACACCTCCGGCTGGTGCAGCTTCCGGGCGTGGGTCAGCCCGCGGGGAGCCTTGACGGACATGGTAAAGCCGTGCGGCAGGCGCCGGTTCCAGCCCGCAAACGTGGTGTCACGGGGCCAGCGGTAGAAGCTGGCGTTGAGTTCGACCGTGCTGAAGCGGGAGACGTAGTGGGCCAGCCTGTCCCTGACGGGCAATTTGGGCGGATAGAGGACGTTTTCCCAGTGGTCGTAGCTCCAGCCGGAGGTGCCGATGTGGATTGCCATAGTTCCTCCCGTGGGGCGTTCTTTCAGGCTACACCGGCGGATGCCCTTCCTTTTCGGGACGGCTGTGGCAGGGTAAGGACATGGCGCGCATTGAAGATTACGCGGTGGTGGGCGACCTTCAAACAGGGGCCCTGGTCAGCAAGGACGGCTCCATCGACTGGCTGTGCCTTCCCCGGTTCGATTCGCCGGCCTGCTTCAACTCCCTGCTGGACACGCCCGAGGCCGGCCGCTGGCTGTTGGCGCCCCAAAGCGGCGGGCCATGCACCCGGAGGGGCTACCGTGAAGGCACGCTGGTGCTGGAAACGGAGTGGGAAACACCCGAGGGGACTGTGCGGGTCATCGACTTCATGCCGCCCCGCGACTCCGTGGCAGACATCGTCCGCATCGTTGAGGGCGTCAGCGGCAGCGTGCCGATGCACTGTGAGCTGGTCCTCCGCTTTGACTACGGCCACATCATCCCGTGGGTCCGCCGGGATGAGCTGGGGCTACACGCCATCGCCGGCCCGGACGCGGTCTATTTCGTAACGCCGGCGCCCCTCCAGAGCGAGAACATGCACACCGTCAGCGACTTCACGGTCAGCGCCGGGGAGCGCGTTCCGTTCGTGCTCACCTGGGCGCCAAGCCATGTGGCCCGGCCGCACACCGTGGACGCCGAGGAAGTCCTGGGGACCACCACCGCGTTCTGGCGCGGCTGGGCTTCCCAGTGCACCGTCAAGGGGAAGTACCAGGACGCGGTTTTGCGCTCCCTGGTGACGCTGAAGGCGCTGACCTACGCCCCCACGGGCGGCATCGTCGCGGCCGTGACCACATCCTTGCCGGAGCAGCTGGGCGGCCCGCGCAACTGGGACTACCGCTACTGCTGGCTCCGGGATGCCACCATGACGCTTCAGGCGCTCCTGGCCGCCGGCTACACGGCGGAGGCTGCCGCCTGGCGGGACTGGCTGCTCCGGGCGGTGGCCGGCGACCCCGCGGACCTGCAGATCATGTACGGCATCCACGGCGAGCGCCGCCTGCCGGAGATGGAGCTGCCCTGGCTGAAGGGCTACGAAAATTCGTCCCCGGTCCGCATCGGCAACGGAGCGGCGGAGCAGCTGCAGCTGGACGTCTGGGGCGAAGTGCTGGACTGCCTCGCGCTGACCCGGAATTCGCTGCTGACGCATCCGGACGAGGCCTGGGATGTCCAGCTTGCCCTCATGGAGCACCTGGAGACCATCTGGGACCAGCCGGACAACGGCCTCTGGGAAATGCGGGGCCCGCGCCGCCACTTCACCCACTCGAAGGTTATGGCCTGGGTGGCTGCGGACCGGATGGTGAAAGGCGTCCGGGAATCCGGCCTGCCGGGGCCGGCCGAGCGTTGGGAAAGGCTGCGGGACACCATCCACCAGGACGTCATGGCCAACGGGTTCGACGCTTCCCGCAACACGTTTGTGCAGTCCTACGGCCGGTCCGGGCTGGACGCCAGCCTCCTCCTGATCCCGCGCGTGGGGTTCCTGCCGCCCGATGACCCGCGGGTGATCGGAACCATCGAGGCGATCCAGCGCGACCTCACGCAGGACGGGTTCGTCCTGCGGTACCGCCCGGAGGAGAGCGACGATGGCCTGCCGGGTGACGAGGGCGTCTTCCTTGCCTGCTCCTTCTGGCTGGTGGAGGCGCTGCTGGGCGCGGGCCGGCACGAGGAATCGCGGGAACTTTTCGAGCGGCTTCTGGACCTGCGGAACGACGTCGGCCTGCTGAGCGAGGAATGGGCCGTGAAGGCCGGGCGGCAGCTGGGCAATACGCCGCAGGCATTCAGCCACTTCGCCCTTGTGACTAGCGCCTTGGAGCTTCATCAGGATACCGTTCGCCGGAGTGACACCCCCATTCCGCCGGAGTCGGCGGAACCGCGCTGAGGCGGCGCGGCCAGGGGTGGCTTCTCCTTCGCAGAATAGATAAGTATACTTACTAACACCTCATGGAGTGCTCCAACAAAGCACGACGCGGTGACTGACGGAGGAGTGATTTGTATGGCCGGGTATTTTGAGCTCGTGGATGCGCCTGACGGCGGCTACAGGGTCCGGATGCTGGATGGTGCCGGGAGCCTGATGGCCATCTCGGTCACCTTTCCCACGAAAAGGGCGGCAGTTGCGGGCGTGGCAATGGCGCGGGAGATTGCCGGTACCGGGTTGATCCGGGACAAGAGCCACGACGGCGCCGGGAGTGTCCTCCGGGAACGCGTCCGCCCCGTGGCCACTCCCAAGGAGGAAGCTGCCCGCCACAGGAAGGCCCCTGCGGCCAAGAGGGCAGCGGTACGCTGATGGTGCCCCAAGGAACCACACCCCCTGGCGGGCGACGCCGGGGGGTTCTTTTTGACGTCGACGGCACGCTGATCGACTCGTCCTACATCCACACCATTGCCTGGTGGGGCGCCTTCCGGGAGCACGGCTACGACATCCCGATGGCCTCCATCCACCACTATGTGGGCATGGGGGGCGACCGGCTGGTGGACAGCCTCCTGCCCGAGGGGCGGGAGCGGTCCGCGGATAAGGAGGTCATGGCCAGCCACGGGGCGCTCTACGCTTCCCACTGGCCTGCGCTCCGCGCCTTCAAGGGAGCAAAGGATCTGCTGGCCCAGTGCCACGCCGGCGGGCTTGCTGTTGCGCTGGCCTCGTCCGCACGCAAGAAAGACCTTGAGGTCATGGGGTCCGTCCTCGACGCCCATGCCTTCATCGATGCCGCCACCAGCGCCAATGATGCCAAGGAGAGCAAGCCCGCCCCGGACATTCTGGTGGCGGCGCTTGATGCGATTGGCGTGGCGGCGGCGGATGCCGTCTTTGTCGGGGACGCCGTCTGGGACATGATGGCCGCCGGAGCCCTGGGCATCCCCGCCATCGGTGTCACCTGCGGCGGGGTCAGCGCCGCCGAGCTCCGGGAAGCCGGGGCGGCAGAGGTCTACGACGGGCCGCAGGACCTGCTGCACAACCTGACCTCAAGTACCATAGGCCGGCTGCTCGCCAGGCCCTAAACTCTTGAAGCCTGCCCGCACCGTCCGACTACAGCGCCTGGCCGCCCGTCACGGCGTCCTCATCGCCCGCATTCGCGGGCTTGTCCCACACCACCGCAACCCGGACCGAACCATCGTCGTTCCGCTCAATGTCCGTACGCACTTCCGCCATGTTGGCACCCATCTCCATGATGCGGGTCCGGTAGGTGCCCACAAGCTCCTCCAGGCTGGCTTCCGTCCATTCCCCGGGCCGAATGCGGGTGGAGATCTCAACGGGTTCCGGCTGGTAAAGCGTCATGGCGTTCCTCTTTCACACGTAGCTGCGGAGCTGGCCCTTCCCACGCTAGAAGCCCGGGGCTGGGACGGCAAGTATTTAGTCAGCCTGCTTACTTTTTTCCGCTGAAGTCGATACGGTCGAGTGATGGGCTCCAGCCCGGACTGAAGGCAAAACCTCCAGAAAGGCGAATTGTGAAAGCACTGACATGGCAAGGAAAACGCTCGGTAAGCGTGGAAGAAGTACCGGACCCCGTGATCCAGGAGCCGACGGACGCCATCGTGCGGATCACCTCTACGGCCATCTGCGGATCCGACCTGCACCTGTACGAGGTGCTGGGCGCATACATGCACAAGGGTGACGTGATCGGCCATGAACCGATGGGCATCGTGGAAGAGGTGGGAAGCGCCGTCACCAACCTCCGCAAGGGCGACAGGGTGGTGGTTCCCTTCAACATCTCCTGCGGCCACTGCTTTATGTGCAGCCAGGGGCTGCAGTCGCAGTGTGAAACCACGCAGGTCAAGAGCAAGGGTTCCGGCGCCGCGCTCTTCGGCTTCTCGGAGCTTTACGGTTCGGTTCCCGGCGGCCAGGCAGAATACCTGCGCGTACCGCACGCGGACTACGGGCCGGTGAAGGTGGGAACGGAACTGCCGGATGAGCGCTACCTTTTCCTCTCGGACATTCTGCCCACAGCCTGGCAGGGGGTGGAATACGCGGACGTCCGGCCGGGAGGCACCCTGGCGGTGTTCGGACTGGGCCCCGTGGGGCAGTTCGCCAGCCGGATCGGCGTCCAGCGGGGCCTGCGGGTCATCGGCGTGGATCCGGTCCCGGAGCGTCGGGAGATGGCCGCCCGGCACGGGGTGGAAACCCTTGATTACACCAAGGACGTGGCGGACGAACTGCGGGAGAGGACGGCCGGAAGGGGCGCGGACGCGGTGATTGACGCCGTCGGAATGGAAGCCCATGGTTCCCCGGTGGCCGGCTTCGCCCACCAGGCGCTGGGCCTCCTGCCGGACAAGCTGGCCCAGAAAGCGATGGAGACCGCGGGCCTGGACAAACTCGCTGCGCTCCACACCTCCATCGACGCCGTACGGCGCGGCGGGACCCTGTCCCTAAGCGGCGTGTATGGCGGCCAGGCCAGCCCGATGCCCCTGCTGACGATGTTCGACAAGCAGATCCAGGTGCGGATGGGGCAGTGCAACGTCCGGCGCTGGACTGATGACATCCTGCCGCTGGTGGAGGACGACGCCGATCCGCTGGGTGTGATGGACCTGGTCACCCACCGCTCGGGCCTGGAGGGCGCGCCGGCCCTGTACGAGAAGTTCCAGAAGAAAGAGGACGGCTGCATCAAGGTGGTCCTGAATCCCGGAGCCTGATGTCCCCGGAAAGCTTCCAGCGGGAGGCCCTCAGCACAGCGTGTTGAGGGCCTCCTGTGCGACGTCCTGCATCTCAAGGATCAGTGGGTTGAGTTCGAGGGTGGGCGGTGCGGGAGGGTATGCCACGGCCAGCGCAAGTTGGCTGCGGCCGTCCTCGCTGGTCATGGCGACCATGCCGTAGCCGTCGGTGTCACCGGGAAGGCCATAGTAGAAGCGGTTGTTGCAGGTGTTGTTCCAGCGCCGCAGGGCAAAACCGTAGTACTGCGAGTAGCCGCCCTTCATGGCGGTCACGCTGTCCGGTGGGAGCAGCCTGCCCTCCAGCAGGGCGGCGTAGAAACTGTTCACTTCCTCCACAGTGGACAGGGTGCCGCTTGAGGGGGACTCCGCCTGCCATGCCGGCATGCTTACGTCGGTGCGCCTGCCTTCAAAGGTGACGTAGCCGTGGACCATGCCCGCCGGCGTCGGGCCGCCAAGCCGGGTCTTCGCCAGGCCCAGGGGTGCGGCCGTGTCCTCGGCGAGGACCTGCCCGATCCCCTCGCCGCGGAGCCGCTCAACAATGAGGGCAAGCGCTGCGTAGTTCGAGCGGGAATAGTCGAAGATCCGTGCCAGCCGGGCGTTCCACGGCACGGTGGCGGCCAGGGCCAGCTGCTGTTCGAGGCTGAGCGGCCGGTTCATGGTCTCCGCCCAATTCCCGGACGCCAGCAGGGGAACGGAAAAGTCGGGAAGCCCGGATTCGTGCGTCAGGAGTTGGCGGACAGTCACAGGGCCGGGAGGATGGAGCACGGTGCCGAACTCGGGGAGATAGCGGTTTACCTCGGCGTCCAGCTCAAGCTTGCCCTCCGCCGCCAGCTTCATCACCGAGACCGCGATGAAGGATTCCGTGATGCCGCCTATGCGGACAGGATCTGAAACCGTTGCCGGCTCGCCGGATTCCAGGCTCCGGACCCCGGCAGCGTGCGTCCAGGTGGCACCCCGGCTGCGGACGGCGACCAGGACCGCGGGAGCGCCTTCCGCCAGCATCCGGGCACTGAAGTCTTCCAGGAGTGCGAAGGCGGCAGGCTTGTCCGGCTCGGGCTCCGGAGGTGGCGGCTCCGAGGTGCAGGCGGTCATGGACGCCGACAGCAGGATTGCGCACAGGCCAGCCATGACCCGCGTCCACGTGCCACCCCGGCGTGTGCCCATGCCACCAATTTTCCCCCAACCAGGTAGCGCTAAGTGTCGTTTTGGAGCCTCAAAACGACACTTGGCGCTACTTAGTTGGGGGGGGGGGGGGGGGGGGGGGGGGGGGGGGGGGGGGGGGGGGGGCGGCGGGGGGGGGGGGGGGGGGGGGGGGGGGGGGGGGGGGGGGGGGGGGGGGGGGGGGGGGGG
>NZ_VDEV01000003.1:0-67362 GCF_006151685.1 Arthrobacter sp. BB-1 | reverse complement strand
GGCCACTACCTAACTGGCCCTTGCATCCGCAGGGCAATAGGCGCACCGCAAGGCACATAAGCATCACTGACAGGCCGGCCCCGCCCATCGCGGAGCCGGCCTGTCAGGTTCAGGCCCCAATCGAGAGGACACCCCATGGCCACTCACGACTCTTCCGAAACCAGCACCGCCAAGGCGGGTCAGGCACCGGATCCAAACGACTCCAGGAAGCCGGACAGCCCCAAGGAATTGGACAAGCCAAACTGGAAATACATCGCCAGGAAGACGCTGCGCGAGTTCAGCAAGGACCAGTGCCCTGACCTGGCCGCAGCACTGACCTATTACGCGGTCCTGTCGCTGTTCCCGGCCATCCTGGCACTTGTGTCCCTCATCGGGCTCTTCGGCGACCCGCAGAAGACCACCGACGCGCTCCTGCAGATCGTCAGTGGGTTTGTCCCGGCCGAGACCGTCAGCACGGTAGGCGGGGTGGTGCAGGACCTGGCGAACGCCCCGGCGGCAGGATTCACCCTGGTCATCGGCCTCGCCACTGCGCTGTGGTCCGCATCCGGGTACGTGGGCGCTTTTGGGCGGGCCATGAACCGGGTCTACGAGGTGGATGAAGGCCGGGCGTTCGTCAAGCTCCGCGGGACCATGCTGGTGGTCACGCTCCTGGCTGTGGTTATTGTTGCCATCCTGGCCGGCATGCTGGTCCTCAGCGGCCCCGTGGCGGAGGCAGTTGGTGGCCTGATCGGGCTCAGTGGCGTTTTCCTCACCATCTGGAATATCGCCAAGTGGCCAGTCATGATCGCGCTCATCATCGTGATCATTGCGGTCCTCTACTACGCAACCCCCAACGTCAAGCAGCCCAAGTTCAAGTGGATGAGCATGGGCTCGGGCATCGCACTGTTCGTCTTCCTGCTGGCCTCCCTTGGCTTCGGGTTCTACGTGGGCAACTTCGGCAACTACAACAAGACCTACGGCGCCCTGGGTGGCGTCATCGTCATGCTGCTGTGGCTCTGGATCCTGAACATGTCGCTGCTGTTCGGCGCCGAGTTCGACGCCGAGATGGAGCGGGGGCGCCAGCTGCAGGCCGGCATCAAGGCGGAGGAAACCATCCAGCTGCCCCCGCGGGACACCAAGAAGAGCGAGAAGCTGCAGAAGCAGGAAGAGGAAGACATCAAGCACGGCCGCGAGCTGCGCGAGAAGTACAGCGCCGAAAACGGCCAGGACGATGCTTCCGACGGGAATGAAGGCCAAGGCCACGACGGCGGCACGACGGGTGCCCCAACGGAACCGCACCGCGAGCGGGTGCGGGACAAGGTCCGTGACCGTGCCAAGGGCGGAGAAACGACGCAGGGGAACCAGTAGCGCGCGGGGGCTTGGCCGGACCGCTCCCGGCGCACTTCTCCGGGGGCTAGGCAGGACCTCCAAGATGGGGGAAAATTGGTTATGGAGGTCCTGTAGAGGCTTCCCGGGTTTAGCAAGGTGGCCCGGGAGCAGGCGGGGCCGGCGGCGAGATGGCCTCTTCTGAGACCGAGGCCAGTCCCCCCAGTCGCCGTCGGCCCCCTCGATCTGGCTTATGTGCGTGTGGCGGACCGGCAATCTGGGCGCAACTGGACAAAGCGGGCCGCACTGCAATACTTTCAAGATTACTCAGCCGGTTCTTTCGGGGGCCGGCTGGACCGCTGAAGAAGATACGGCGGCATCACAGTCGACCCTGAATGAGCGGACATGCCTGCTACCCATTTTGAACAGTTCCTTGCCGAAGCAGTTGTCCCGGACAGGGAGCCGGGGCTTGGCCTCGGACGCGACGAGCTCTACGGGCTCTACACCAGCTGGTGCCTCCTCCACAAAGCCCAGCTCCAGCCTCCCGAAGCTCTGTGGGCGGCATTGCTGGACCAGGGCATCAACCCGGACAGCAACAACCTTTCCATGACCGGACCCGCCGCAGCGGATTACATCGTGGCGAGCGCGCCGGACCTGGTCTAACCTCAGGACCTGGGCCCACCAGACCCAGGCCTCCGACCCCCGTGTCCGCGCCGGCGATTGCAGAAAAGGCACTGTTGAAGCGTCCTGCCGCTGGTTAATATGAAGGCATGACCGGGGGCGTGGGCGCCTCCGGCACCAGCCGAAGGGATTACGCCATGGGTTTGGATGACAAGATCGACAACGCCGCTGAAAAGCTTGCAGGCAAGGCCAAGGAAGCCTCAGGGAGGGCATCGGATGATCCCGGACTTGAGGCGGAAGGCAAGATGGATCAGAGCAAGGCCGACCTAAAGCAGGCCGGCGAAAAGGTCAAGGACGCTTTCAAGAAGGACTAGTCCTCCTAAAAAAGGGGCTGCTGCGAATCCGCGGCAGCCCCTTTCGCGCGTTCCAGCCAACATACCTAAACGAACCGGAAGCTTGTGAGCTACCCCTTGGACGGCTCCGTGACCGAGGCGCTGGAGGCCATTGTTTCAGCGTTCACCATCCAGGCAAGCTGCTCAAAGCGCTCAATGGCCGCGTGGAGCAGGTCCGCGCTGGTGGGGTCTTCCTCGTCAACCTCGTCGTGGACGTCGCGCATGGTCTGGACCGTCCGTTCCAGCCGTGCGGTGATCAGCTTGACGGTGTCTTTCGTGGACGTCAGCCCCTCCGGGAACGCCTCCAGGCGGGTGTCCGCAGAGACCGTGCTGCTTCGCCCGTCAGGGAGGGCGTGCAGGGCGCGCATCCGCTCCGCCGCCTGGTCCGCGAAGAGCCGGGCAGCAGCAATAATCTCGTCAAGCTGCAGGTGCAGGTCGCGGAAGTTCGTGCCGACAACGTTCCAGTGGGCTTGCTTTCCCTGCAGGTGCAGCTCGATGAGATCGGTAAGCACCGTCTGCAGGTTGCCGGCCAGGGTGGGTGAGGCTTTCATCAGGTTCCTCCGCTGCTGCTCTGTGTCCGGCCGAACTCCGGCCGGGATTTTATTCTAAGCATACTTAGCAGTTGCAGGGGCGTGCGTGGCGAACGCCCCTGGAACGCAGGAACGCAGCGCTACCTGACGCGTGCCAGGGCGAAGCCGTCCCAGCCTTTCGAGCCCACGGTCTGGATGACGGTGGCATCGAGCCGGGGATGCTCGCCAAGGAGTTCCAGCGCATCGATGATTCCCGGGGCATTGACGGGGTCCATCCCAGGATCCAGGATGGCGCCCTCCCAGACAGTGTTGTCCAGGACTACCGTGGTCCCTGGCCTGCCAAGCCGGACCGCCCAGTCCAGGTAGCGGCTGTTGTTCTCCTTGTCCGCATCGATGAAGATGAAATCAAATGGCGCCCTGGCCTCTTCCTCAAGCGCGGCCAGGGTGTCCAGCGCCGGTCCCAGCCGGATTTCCACCTTCTCCCCCAGGCCGGCGGCGTCGATATTGGCCCACGCGACCTCTGCATGCTTGGGCAGGAATTCGCAGGTGACCAGGCTCCCGTCGTCGGGAAGTCCGCGGCCCATCCAAATCGTGCTGAAGCCGGCCAGCGTGCCTATTTCGAGCACGCGGCGCGCCCCGGAAATCTGGACCAGGAGCTTAAGGAGTTTTCCGGCGTTCGGGGCCACTTCGATGGCAGGCATGCCGGCCTCGGCTGCGGAGCGGATGGCCTCTTGCAGCGCCTGGTCCGGGTGGACCACTGTGCGTGACAGGAACTCTTCGGCCGCAGTCCACTCCGGCCGGGGCTTGTGCTCGAACATTGCCACAGTTTGGCACGGGCCGGCGTTGGGGTCCAGAGAAAGCGGCCGACGGCGGATACGGCCGCCGGGGGTCAGGACCCGTCTGCGAGGGCTTCTTCCAGGCGGTCCACTTTTGCCTTCAGCTCGCCGGTGTAACCGGGGCGGATATCCGCCTTGATCACCAGGGAGACCCTGCTTCCATACCGCCCCACGGCCTCGGTGGCCCGCTTAACCACGTCAAAGACTTCGTCCCATTCGCCTTCGATGGTGGTGAACATCGAATCCGTTGTATTGGGCAGCCCTGACTCCCGGACGATCCTGACCGCCGCGGCAACGGCGTCGTGCACTGAAGCATCAGTGGGACGGGGACCTTCGCTGGGCGTGCCGGAGGGGGCAACAGAAAACGCAAGCAACATGGTGCCAGTGTGCCATGCGGCCGGCACGGCTGCATGCCGGAATGGCAGCGTGGAGCGTCACATAACCCGCTACCCTCCGGTAACAGTGAACGCCGAAAGTTCCGTTGCTAACCTTTTCGCATGAGCCTCGCAGTCGTCCGCAAGCCGCTCCGCGCCGACGCAGCGCGGAACGTGGACAAGATCATCACAGCGGCGCGGCAGTGCTTCCGCGAGTTTGGCCCGGAAGTACCGCTGCAGACCATCGCGGCAACGGCCGGAGTGGGCCCGGCCACCCTCTTCCGGAACTTCGCCGACAAGGAAGAGCTGGTCCTCGCCGCACTTAACCGGCAGCTCCGCCTGACAGTGGACCCCGTGATCGACGGCGCCCTGGCCGACATAGACGCAGCGGCGGGGCTCCTGCGTGTCCTCGAGGCCCTGATGGCCGCGGCGAGCGATGACGCCAACCTGCTGGGCGCCGTCGCGGGCCGGCGGGAGCTCCTGACCGGCATTACCGGATCGCTCATGGAATCAATCAGCGTGCTGCTGGTGCGCGGGCAGGGCCAGGGAAGCCTCCGGGCGGACATCTCCATGACGGACATGTTCCGGCTGCTCGCGATGCTCATTGGCGTGGTGGACACCATGGAGCCCGGATCCGATGCCTGGCGCCGCCCGCTTGCGCTGATTGAGGACGCCATCCGCACATCGCGGCCGGCCCGCCCGCTTCCGCCACATGTGCCAGTGCCGCCTTCTCCCCTGGCGGAGCCCCAGCTGGGTTGAGTGCGCCGCGAACGTGGGCCATTGTGGGCGTCCTGCGGGTGCCATAGACTTCAGAAAGGGTTACGCAGCCAGCCCTCTCTGTTTTGAGATGGAGTGACCCATGCATGTCCAGTACCCAATGGCCGCAATACGATGAACAGCTCGAAGCTGATCCAATACCTCAACGATCCCCGCGGGCCTGAGGAAGTCCTTCCCACAATGACCGCGGAAGAACTCGCACACCTGCTGGACGCCCTCTACCAGAACCTCGACACGCCTGAACCCGAATTCGGCGCGGAGACCTGGTATGAGATGGCCGTCGAAGAATGCAGCCGCCGGGCTGGTTCGCCGGACGGCGAAGCCCACGGGGTGGCCTAGCCCCGAGCATAACCCCGCCACCGCCGGACGTCAGCCACCCGGTGCGGGGGAATAATCACCTTGAGTGGCCCCTAACCGGGGTGAAACCATTTCCACCCTCGCCGCCCCTCAGCGGTGCCCATTGGTGCAGTGCCGTCAGCGGTGCCCGTGGTGGTGTTCGTTGGGAATGTGGTCCTTGGCTTGGATCAGGTGCTGCTGCAGCTTTTCCTCCGCATCCCGGCGGCGGCGGGCCGTATCCCGCATCTCCCGGGTAGCTTCGGAGCCGCTCGGGTCAAGGTAGGCCTGCCGCGGCTTCCCGTGCAGCTCCGGCGCGTGCACGTCTTGTGTTGTGGTGGTCTTCTTCGCAGTCTCCTGGACAACAGTGTCCCGGGAACCTGCAGCTTGGGAATCATCGGCCCGGGTTGAGCCGGCTTCGGTGCTTTGGCCATCTTCCGGCTGCTCCGGACGTGACTGATCATTCATGGCGTCATTCATGTCGGTTCCTCCTTCGTGGCCGCCGCAGTGGATGCGGCCTGGTCCAGTCCACCATAGACGGGCCAGGGGATTACGGCCTGCTATGCGCCGGGATCTCCCCTGCCCCGAAGCTCCTGGCGCACCAGCGCCTGCAGGGCCGGAATCTGGGATGCGGGGTCCAGGTCGAATGACTTCCAGAGGCTGTCGGAGAGGGACTCCAGGTCCTCGGCCGGAACGTCCGCCAAGCCGGCATAGCGCGTGAAGAAGCGCTTGGCAGGCAGTCCCGCCCGCCGTCGAACGTTCTTGTGGTGGGGATGCCCGGATCTTTCCCCGGCCGCGTGCAGCTGATTTTCCATGGCCGCCATTCATACGAAAATTTCCATGGCCAACTGCATAGCCGCTTTTATAGTACAACCGGGAAAGGACACGGCGAGTGATCGTCACCACATCGAAACATTGGCTTCCCGCCGGGAGCGCCCGCCCAAGTCCAGCAGCTCAGCTCCAGCCGAGGATCCTCAAGAGCGCAGCCGTGCCCGCGCCGGCCAGGACCACCACCAGGAAGGGCGCCCGCAGCGCAAGGGCTATGGCGGCAGCCGCGAGGGCTCCCAGCCTGGCATCAACAACCAGCGACTGGCCCGTTGCGAAGGTGTTCACCACCGTCAGGGACGCGAGCAAGCCGATGGTCATGGTGCCGGCTACGCGGGACATCCTCGGATCCTCGAGGAGCCTGGCAGGGACAAAGTAGCCCACCAGCTTCCACGCGTAGGCCAGGGCGCAGGCAACCAGGAGCCAGATCCAGAGACTCATTCGGCCGCCCCCGGTCCCGTATTCTCCGCATGGCCCCGGTCCTCATGGCTGCCCGCGAAGGGGCTGCTGCCGGTCCCGCCGTGGCGGTGGCGTTCACGGAAGGGGTCGACGTCCGGCTCGAGGCCTTCGTCGCTGCGGCCATGGCTGAACCAGCCAATCAGGGCAGCCACCACGGCCGCCACGAGGATCGGCACGCCGGCTGGGACAAAGGGAACGGCTATCACGGTGGCCACGGCGCATACGACGGCGATGGCAACCGGCTCGCGTCCTTTCAGCCGCGGCCAGAGCAGGCCAAGGAAGGCAGCCACCGCTGCGCCGTCCAGTCCCCACTGCTTCGGGTCGCCCAGGCCGCTCCCGGCGAGGGCGCCGACAGCGGTGAACAGGTTCCAGAGCACGTAGATGCCGATGCCCGCAGCCCAGAACCCGCGCCGCTGTTCTGCGGGGTCCGTCTGGCCGGAGCTGGTGGCCGTGGATTCGTCGATGGTCAGCTGGGCGGCAACATATTTGCGCCAGCCCGTGGGGTGCAGGAGGGCGTTGAGCTGCATGCCGTAGATTCCGTTGCGCATTCCCAGGAGGGTGGCAGCGCTCATGGCGGCAATGCCGGAACCGCCACCGGCCACCACGCCGATGAAGGCGAACTGCGAGCCGCCGCTGAACAGGAGCAGGCTCAGCGCCATGGTCTGCCAGAAGTTCAGTCCTGACGTGACAGAGAGAGCGCCGAAGGAGACGCCGTAGAGGCCGGTGGCAATGCTGATGGAGATGCCCATCCGCACTGCCGGCGATGCCAGCAGCGTCACAGGCCAGCCCCCGCGGCTGGCTTCCGCAGGCTCCAGACCCACACAATGAGCGGCGCCTGGAGCGGAAGCCGCACACTGTGCACCTTCCGCTGCACCGGGGTTCCCTGCGGCCCGTAAGCCCGCCGGAGGGCGTCGACGTGCCCAGCGAGGAACGCCGCGAACATGATGGTGGTGGCCGTGGCGGTTGCCTTTCTGGTTCCCGGGACCAGGATTCCGACGGCGGCAGCAAGTTCCAGCAGGCCGCTCACCGCAATCCACTCGTCCCGTGACAGGAGGGCGAAGGGCCGCGAGGGCGCGGCGCCGTGGCAGGTGCCGCCGTCGGCAGCGCCGTCTTCACGGCACAGGTAATCCGGCACCACCTGGCGGTAGAAGCCGGGGTCGCGGAAGTGCTTCATGGCGCTGGCCAGGAGCAGCGCGCCCATGGCTGCCGCGGAGAGGCGTTGGACGGCCCGGCCGGCGCGGGGAAAAGGCATGGCTCAACTCAATCACAGCCCCGTCGGATGCACCGAAACGGTGCCGCTGGCCGGGAATTACCTTCCCTGCGGCGAGGCCAGCTGCAGCTGGCTAAGGACGCGTGCCGGCACGTTGGTGGTGATTTCCTGGATGCCGAGCCCCGCGCAAAGGGCCACATCCTGTTCCGAGTCCACCGTCCAGACGCGGAAGCGCCGGCCTGCAGCCAGCCAGCGCTGGATGGAGGCCGGATGCCGGCGCACGTACTCGATGCCGGGCCCTGCCATGCCCACCTCGCCGGTGTCCAGGATCCGCTCGCCTTCGAGCTGGGCGGCCTTCATCAGGTTGGCAATCGCACCGCCGGTGATCACCCCGAAGCCCAGCCCCGCGCGGACCACCCGGATGTCCACATCGTCCACCAACTGGCAGACGTACTCCGGCGGAACCGAACCGAGCAGCTGCCGCACGGAGTCCGGGCTGAAACTCATGAACGTCACGGACACATTGCCCAGCGAAGAGGTCCGGGGATCCCAGCCTTCGCTCCGCAGCACCTCCAGCACCCGGTCCTCCAGCTTGAGCTGGTACGGGCTGGGGTGCTTGAGTTCGATGGCCAGCTTCACCGGCCGGCCGGCGCCCCGGAGGATCTCCAGCAGTTCGGGGAGGGTCAGGAGCTGCTCGGACCGCGCCCCGTACACCTCGGGAATGCGCACGCCCTTCCATGACGAGAAATCCAGGTGCCTCAGCTCCCGCAGCGTGCGTTCGGCCACGGGTCCGGTTCCGTCCGAAGTGCGGTCCAGGTTGGCGTCGTGCAGGAGGACAACGTGCTGGTCACGCGTGAGGTGGACATCGCACTCCACGCCATCGGCGCCGTCCGCCAGCGCCTGCAGATAGGCCGCGCGGGTGTGTTCGGCGAACGCGGCGCTGGAACCGCGGTGGGCAAAGACCAGGGGCCGCTGCTGCCCCAACTCGTCACTGGTCATGGAGACACGGTAGCCGACCCGCCCCGGACCGCGGGGCTAGGCTTGGCACATGCAGGTGAACTCTGAACCAACTACCCAGGAAGCTCCCACCGGGCCCGCGCCTTCTGCCGCGCCCCAGGTGAAGGGCCGCCCCAAGGCGCGCGCCGCCGTCGTCCATCACCTCAGCCCGGGCGACGCCGAAAAGGCGGCAGCGCTGCGGAAGATGAAGCTGGTGGCGCTCGGTCTGCTGGTAGTGATGGCGGTGATTTTTGTCTTCGCCTTCGCGCTGCAGAAGGAGTATCCGTGGCTGCAGTACGTCCGCGCAGCGGCGGAGGGCGGCATGGTGGGCGCGCTGGCGGACTGGTTCGCCGTCACCGCGCTGTTCAAGTACCCCATGGGCATCAAGATCCCGCATACCGCCATCATCCCGCGCCGCAAGGACCAGATCGGCGCCTCGCTGGGTGAATTCGTGGAGACCAACTTCCTTTCGGAGCAGGTTGTCCAGGAAAAGCTGGCCAGCGTCAACATAGCCCGCCGGGCCGGCGAATGGCTGGCAACACCGGGCGGCGCAGACAGGGTTGCGAAGGAAGGCGCCGCCTTGATCCGGGGCGCTTTCAAGGTCTTGAACGACGACGACGTCCAGGCGGTCATCGAGGGAATGGTCCGCAAGCACCTGCTGGCTCCGCCGTGGGGGCCTCCCGTGGGCAAGCTGGCGGCGCGGATTTTCCGTGACGGGCACCACCACAAGCTGGTGGACCTGCTGGTGGACCGCGCGGCCGACTGGGTGGACGACAACCACGATACGGTCACCCACCTGGTGTCCGACCGCTCCCCCACCTGGGTGCCGCAGTTCGTTGACGGGCTGGTGGGCGACAAGGTCTATGTGGAGATCCTCAAGTTCGTGCGCGCGGTGCAGGCCGACCCCAACCACCAGGTACGGCAGTCCATCGACAAGTACCTGAACGACCTCGCGCAGGACCTGCAGCACGATCCGGCGATGATTGCCCGTGCTGAGGACATCAAGGCCCAGGTCCTGGGCGATCCCGAAGTGCGCGAACTCGCCTCCCGCACCTGGGGCACGGTGAAGAATGCGCTGCTGGGCGCGGTGGACGATCCGGACAGCGAGCTGACCATCAAGTTCAAGGCTGCAGTCCGCGACTTCGGCTCCCGGCTGGTCAGCGATCCCGAGCTCGCCGGCAAGGTGAACGCCTGGATCGGCGACGCCGCCGGCTACCTGGTGCGGACCTACCGCTCCGATATCGCCGGCGTCATCACGGACACCGTGGCGCGCTGGGATGCGGAGGAAACTTCGCAGAAGATCGAACTCCAGGTGGGCAAGGACCTGCAGTTCATCCGGATCAACGGCACGGTGGTGGGCTCACTGGCCGGGTTGGCGATCTTTACGGCTGCGCACCTGGTTTTTGGGTAAGCAGGCGCCCCTTTCAACCAAGCGCACGTTCTTAGGCGAACGCCTCCAGCTCCACGCCGGCTGCTTCCAGCCCAGCCCGGACTGCCGAGGCCATCTCCACGGCACCCGGAGTGTCGCCGTGGATGCACAGGGAATCCGGCCGGACCTGCACCACTGTGCCGTCCACGGCCACTACTTCCCCCTTGGTCGCAAGGCGCACGGCCCGCGCGACGATCGCGTCGACGTCGTGCAGCACGGCACCTTCCTGCGAGCGCGGCACCAGCGTTCCGTCGGCAAGGTAAGCGCGGTCCACAAAGGCCTCGACGAAGACGGGGTGGCCGGCCTCCTTCGCCTGCTTCAGCAGCTCGGACCCGGGCAGGCCCAGGATGGGCAGGCCGGGATCGTACGAGTTGACGGCGGCCACCACTGCGGAGGCCTGTTCGGCGTCCTGCACCAGGCGGTTGTACAGCGCTCCGTGCGGCTTCACATAGTCCACGGAGGCACCCACGGCGTGGGCAACGCCGTCGAGCGCCCCCAGCTGGTACAGCACGTCGCCGAACAGCTCGTCGAAGCTCATGTCCAGCGAGCGGCGGCCGAAGCCTGCAAGGTCCCGGTACCCCACGTGGGCACCGACGGTGACGTCCAGTTCGTAGGCAGCCCGGCAGCTGTCCAGCATGGTGACCGGGTCCCCGGCGTGGAAACCGCAGGCGACGTTGGCGCTGGTGACCAGCTGGAACATGGAGGCGTCGTCCCCCATCTTCCAAGAACCGAACGATTCGCCAAGGTCAGCGTTGAGATCCAAGAGTGTTGCCTTCCAGCGTTTGGTTGTCCTGTGCCGCGGCCGCAGGAGTGAGCTCTCCGGGGATGGTGTCCGGCATGGGGCCAAACGCCTCTTTGGCATTGGCCACCACGGCGCGCCCCATGATGAGGTTACCGGCTCCGCCCACCACGGCACCTATGCCGAACGGCAGGGCGCGGCCAAACAGCGCAGTGCCCTGGCGCTTGAGCAAGTTCTTGAGGAAGGCCTTCTGGATCCTGCTTCGGATGCTGCCGAAGCCCGGTACCGGCATGGACCTGGAAAGGACGTTGCCCCACGCCTTGGTGGCGTTCACTTCCCTGCCCGCCGCCTGGCCGCTCAGTGTGCCCAGAAGGGCGGTCCCTTCCTCGCCCAGCATGATGGCCATCACCATCGTGCTGGCCTTCTCGGGATTGGTAAGCCGGATGCCGTGCAGCTCCGCAAGGGAAGTGGAGTAGAGGGCTGTCGCTTCCAGGAACCCCACGGTTGCGGCAGCGGACAGTCCCAGGGACGCCACCGTCCCGACTCCGGGCACCACGGCGGTTGCGCCCACCAGCGCGCCTCCGCCGGTGACGGCGCGGAGGTAGTCGCGCTCCAGGATGTCAGCCAGCTGCGCTGCGGTTGCCCGGGGGTGCTTCTTCTGGAGCCGGCGGATGTACGCCACCACCAGGGGGCGCTGGATCTCCACCGCCTTCAGGAGCATGTTGTGGACACCGGGCTTGGGCTTGCCGTCGGCATCGAATACCGCGTTGTGGGCGGTTTCCTGGGCGATTCGTACTGCGGGGTTGCTGCGCTTGGCCATGGTCACCTCTGTTTGTCTCGCCGGCGGGCTGATGCCGGAATTCCTAATACTAAGGTTGCTTAACATTAGGCCACTGCCGGTGCTTACCCCCACCCTGCCGCGACCTGCCGTGCCTTGTCGGGTAGTGGGCCGGCTCCCCGGCATACGTCCAAAGCCTAGACTTACCCTATGCCCACCCCCAAAGCCCTGCGGCCCTTTGCGCACCGCGAGTACCGGGTGCTCATCGCAGCATTGGCCATCTCAATTTTTGGTTCCGGCATGTGGGCCGTGGCGATGGTGTACCAGGTGATCCAGCTGGGCGGCGGGCCGCTGGAGCTCTCCCTTGTGGCGGCCGCGGGCAGCGTGGGCCTGGTGGCCTTCGTCCTGGCCGGCGGCATCGCAGCGGACCGGATCCCCCAGCGCCGCCTGATCATTGCGGTGGAGGGAGCCAACCTGGCGGTCATAGCCACGGTCAGCGGACTGGCCATGGCCGGCCTGCTTCAGCTGTGGCATGTCGCGGCAGGCTCCTTTGTCCTCGGCGTCGGCGCCGCCTTCTTCTTCCCTGCCTACTCGGCCATCCTGCCCCGCATCCTCCCTGCCCAGGACCTGCTGGCCGCGAACGGGATGGAGGGGTCCATGCGGCCCGTGCTCCAGCAGGCTGCGGGCCCCGCGGTGGCGGGCATGGTGGTGGCTGCCCTCTCGCCGTCGCACGCTGTTACGGCGGTGGCCGTGTGCCACCTGCTGGCATTCATCGTCCTGAACTTCCTGGGCCAGCACGCCCTGGCGGCGCCCGTCAACGGGGCGGAGACGGACGGCCGCGCGCCGGCGGGCACTGAAGGCGGGGGCGGCAGGACATCCTTCATCCACGACCTGCGCGAGGGCATCCGCTACACGCTCCAGACGCCTTGGCTGCTGTGGACCCTCATCTGGGCGTGCATCTCCGTGCTGTTCCTGATCGGGCCCATCGAGGTGCTGTTGCCCTTCGTGGTGCGCGACCAACTGGCCGGCGACTCCCGCATGTTCGGCTTCCTCCTGGCCATCATGGGAGTTGGCGCCGCGCTCGGCTCGCTGTTCACGGCGTCCTTCCGGCTGCCGCGCCGCTACCTCACGGTGATGATGGTGTCCTGGGGTGCCGGCAGCCTGCCGCTGGCCGCCGTCGGCATCATGGACAACTTCTGGGCCATCGCCGCCGCGCTGTTTGTCTTCGGCGCCACCGGCAGCGTGGGAATGGTCATCTGGGGCACCCTGCTCCAGCGGCGCGTCCCGCCGCACCTGCTGGGCCGGGTGTCCAGCCTGGACTTCTTCGTTTCGCTCGCGCTGATGCCGGCGTCCATGGCGCTTGCCGGCCCGGCCGCCGAAGTCCTGCCCCTCTGGCTGATCTTCCTGGTGGCCGGCGGGGTATGCCCCGTCATGGCAGTGATTGCCATGGCCGCCGCCGGCATGCCCGACGACGAACTGGCCCACCCCCTGGACAGGTCACCTGAGGCGGAACGTACGACGGCGGCAGGAGACTAGGCGGCCGCCGGCACCTACTCCCGCGCGCGCACCACCGGGATACTCGCCGTCGGATGTCCGCTGGGGAACACCGTGGGCTCCGGTTCCGGCACTGGCTCAAGCGCCACCTGGACGGGCTCGGCACCCACCGTGACCAGCTGGCCCCGGACGTCCACGGCCAAGGCATCGCCGTCACGGACCGTCAGCGTGATGGTCCCGGCCCTGAGTTCCACCAGCAGCAGGCGGCCCTGGATCTTCAGGTGGAAGGTGAGCCCGTCCCATTCCGACGGCAGCCGCGGGTCGAAGTACGGGATCGGCCCCTGGTCCCGCAACCCGGCAAAACCGCAGACCAGGGAGCTCCACACCCCGCCCGTGGAGGCGATGTGCACGCCGTCGATGGTGTTGCCGTGCGTGTCATCCAGGTCGATGAACACGGCGTTCGTGAAGTGGTCCAGCGCTTCCCGCGAGTACCCCACCTCGGCCGCCATGATGCCCTGGACGCATGCCGACAGCGTTGAGTCGCCGGTTGTCAGGGGGTCGTAGAAGTCGAAGGCGCGCTGTTTCTCCTCCGGCGTGAAATCCTGCCACTGCAGGAACATCGCCAGGACGGTGTCTGCCTGCTTCAGGACCTGGTGGCGGTAGATCACCAACGGGTGGAAATGCAGGAGCAGGGGGTACTTGGACCGGGGCGTGGTCCAGTCCCAGGGTTCGAGGTGCATGAAGTCGTTGTCCTGCGAGTGCACCTGCATCCGCTCGTCGAACGGAAGCTGCATCCGGTTCGCGGCCGCCTCCCACAGCTGCCGCTCTTCATGGGTGATGCCCGCATGCTCCAGGGCCGCGGCGGCACGCAGGTTAAAGCGGGCCATCACGTTGGTGTAGAGGTTGTCGTTGACCACGGCGGTGTACTCGTCCGGGCCGGTGACGCCGTGGATGTGGAAGAGCCCGTCCTTGCCGAAGAAGCCCAGCGAGATCCACATCCGCGCCGTTTCAATGAGCAGCTCGGCGCCCATCCCGTCGCGGAAGGCGGTGTCCCCGGTGGCCCAGACGTACCGGTTGGCGGCAAAGGCGATGGCAGCGGCGATGTGGAACTGCGCCGTGCCTGCGGCATAGTATGCGCTCGCCTCGAGCCCGTTGATGGTGCGCCACGGGAACAGTGCGCCGTCAACGCTCAGTTCCTTGGCCCGGATCTTGGCTTCGGGGAGCATGCCGTGGCGGAATTCGAGGACCTGCCGGGCGCCGTCGGGGTTGGTGTACGTCAGGTATGGCAGGAGGTAGACCTCCTGGTCCCAGAAGTAGTGGCCTTCGTAGCCGGAACCCGTCACGCCCTTGGCGGGGATTCCGGCCACGTCTGCCCGCGCCGTGGCCTGGGCAAGCTGGAACAGGTTCCAGCGGATGGCCTGCTGCAGCACGGACTGGCTGTCGACCACGATGTCCGAGGTGGCCCAGTAGTCGCGGTAGTGCGCTTCGCTCTCGGCAAAGATGTCACCCACCGGGCGGAGGCCTTCCTCTGCGGCCGCGGCGGGGTCCACCGAGGGGTCCTGGATGGCCCGGCCAGCCGCATAGCTGACGCTCTTTTCGAGGCGGAATGGCTCGTCCGGGCTGACAGCCAGGACGTAACGGACGCTGCTGTCATCCTGGTCAACCAGCGTGTCGAACGGCTGGTGCCCTGCGGAGGTCCAGTGATCCACCGCAACGCCCACCCGCTGCTTGGATTCAGCGGCCTCCCAGGCCAGGCGGAGCGATCCGTCGCCGCCGTCAAGGCGCAGGGGCAGCAGCACGCGTCCGGCGTGGCGGCCGGCCCGGCGGGGATCGTGGGCGGAGTGGTCCTCAACCGGCTGGTCCTGGCGGTTGATCACCGAGGAGGTGACGTCCACGGAAACCTCGCGGTCCGTCACCACGTCCAGGGAGATGCCGAGGGCTCCGCGGGAGGCGAAACCCACAGCCCGGCGTTCAGTGGTGGTGACGACGGCACCGGAGCGGCACTGCCAGGTGACGCGGCATTCGTACACCCCGGTGGAGAAGTCCACGGAGCGCCGGTAATCCAGCACCTCGGACTCGGCGAGGCTGAGGGACTCGCCGTCGATGACCACCGTGAAGTTGTTGGCATCAGGGATGTAGAGGATTCGCTGGCCGGTCCGGGCAAACCCGAAGGCGTTTTCCGCGTGCTTGATGTCCCAGATTTCGTGCAGCCCGTTGATGAAGCTGCCCGGCAGGTCGGAGTCGGCGGAGGCCCAGTGGGCGCCACGGATCCCCAAATGTCCGTTGCCTAGGGCAAAGAGGGTTTCCAGTGTCCCTTCATTGCCCTGTTCGTGGCGGGTTTCCACGAGCTGCCAGGGGGAGTTGGGGAATCTTTCGCGGTCCGCTGAGATCAGGGACATGGTGTTGGGTCCTTTGGCGTTTGGCCGGGCAACCGGTTTGCTGCCGGCCTGGGGATACTTTTCGGGGGGTAACTGGTACTGATGGGAGCTGCCGGGGGTAGCAGCGGGCGGCCTCGGGGAAGGCTGCCTTCTTTAGGGAAGAAGTTCCTCGAGGTCATTGACCACCAGGGTGGCTCCGGCGTCGAGCAGCGCCTGCCGCCCGGCGCCGCGGTCCACGCCGATGACCGAATAGAACGATCCGGCGTCGCCGGCCTGGACACCGGACACCGCGTCCTCCACCACCACGCATTCCCCGCTGGGAAGGCCCAGCAGGCGGGCGGCATACTCATAGGTGGCGGGGCTGGGCTTGCCCGGCAGGCCTTCGCTTGCCGCGACCACACCGTCCACCACCACCGGGAAGCGCTCGCTGAGCCCGGCCGCCGCAAGGACGGCCGGGGCGTTCCGGGAGGAAGAGACGACGGCGACCTTCAGCCCGCGTTCAAGCGCGGCTTCGAGGAAACGCACCGAGCCGGTGAAGGGCTCCACTCCGGCGCTCACGATGTCGTTGAAAATCCGGTTCTTCCGGTTGCCCAGGCCCTGCACGGTGGTGTTGGCGGGGTCGTCATCAGTGGGGCCCTCGGGGAGCTTGATCCCCCGCGAGGCCAGGAAATCCCGGACGCCGTCGAAGCGCGGCTTGCCGTCGATGTGGTCGAAGTAGTCGCTCTCGCTGTATCCGGGCACCTGCGGCTGAGCCGCCAGGTAGTCCTCGAACAGTTCCTGCCATGCCTGCTCATGGACGGTTGCCGTGGGTGTCAGCACGCCGTCCAGGTCGAAGAGGATGGCAGAGGCATCGGCCCAGGCGGACACCTCGGCCGTTGCGTGGTCTGCTGCGGTATTTTCATTCATCAGCGGTGCGTTGTCCTTCCAGGACGGCGGGCAGCCTTGAAGGCTGGATGCTTGGAGTGGGGAGGCATCGATGCCCGGATGATCGGCGGCCAGGGGAGGCGGCGGTCCGCGAAGGGAGCGCGGCGGCCCTGGCCTCGCTGATCGTTGTATCCCTACCATCATGGACACGGAGCCCGGCGTCGGACAAGCCGGCGGCACCTCCAAAGGCGCAGGCCGGATGCAGGACGTGGGACAGTATCCGGCTGCAGTAAACCCTCGGCACCGCGCTGATCTCCTTGTCCGCCCAGCTCAGGGCCGCGATAGCGGCCGAAGAAGAGTGTAAGCGCTTACAAATTTAGCTGGCAACTGTTTTTTCTAGCGGAACCTGACGTGAGGCACGTCTCAGCATCCGGGACCGTCAGGCTTGGATTTTTATGGTCCCGTCCGGACGGAGCACATAGTGGCGCAGGAAGACGCTGACGTCCACCATTTCCGTCTTTGACATTGCATGGCCCATGCCGGGGTAGGTCCTGGCGGTGAGGAGCGTGTTCTGCTGGAGCCATTCCTCCGTGTAGGCGATCGCGTCCTCGTTAATGACCAGGTCCGCCTTGTCCCTTCCCCAAAAAAAGGGCGGCTTGGTGTCGAAGGATTCCGTGAGGGACAGCAGCTCATTCTGGAGCACAAAACCGGAAAGGCCCACAACCGCCACATAGTCCTTGGGATGCAGGCGCAGCAGGGTGCTCGCCATTGCCATGCCCTGCGAGTAGCCGAGCAGGCTCACGCTGCTGTGCTGGCCCTTAACGCTGTTGATCCAGGCCTGGACGGCGCTCGAGGCCTTAATGACGTCCGCGAAGTCGTTGGCCAGGAAGTAGTCCAGCAGGAACCATCCCCAGTGGTCACCAATGGCCACCGGCGCACGCACTGCCGCGCACGTGAACTCGGACGGCAGGTATTCAAAAAGGCGGACCATGCGGGACTCATCGGTGCCGTAGCCGTGCATCATCACAAGCAGCGGGGTGCCCGCCCGCTCACCTTCAGGTTTAGACCACACAACTGTTTCCATCGGATCAGCCTAGCCATCCTGCGCAGCCCGCCGCCCCAGCCGTGCCGGTCCACCAACCCCACCACACCGGGCTCACCGGCCCCTTTCTTCACAGGCGCCACACCACAACGAATGGGTTACGTGCCGGCGCCCACCATTGAATACCGCTACTTCGGGCTGTAGCGTGACGCTTAACGGACAGCATGCTTACCAATCGTCCGCGGGCTAAGAAGACGCCCATCCGTGATTAACAAGGAGCAACTCATGAGAATCGGATCCTCCATTTTCCTCATCGCACTCGGCGCCATCCTCGCCTGGGCGGTCGCTCCAGGCCTCATCCCCTTCGTTGACCAGGTGCTCATCGGCTACATCCTCATGGCAGTCGGCGTCATTGGACTTATCGCCTCCCTCATCCTCGCCTCCCCCGGCCGCAGCAGGCGGGTCAGCGAGACGCGGTCCGTGGTTGATCCCAACACCGGGGAACGCATCACCCGGAACGAAAGCCGCGACGGCGGGCTGTAGCACTACAAAGTCCACCCTGCTGCAGTGCAGGACAAGGCATTGACCCGAGGAGCCGGGCCAGACCATTCGTGGTCCGGCCCGGCTTTTCGCTTCCCCACCCGGGAGTTTTGGGCAGCATGCAGGGTTCCCGGGCCGAAAAGTCGGCTTATCTGGCCAAAAACTCCGAACGGTCACGGGACGCCCGCCCCGTGGGATTTTGTTTCATGTGGGTTTCCATTGACAAACCAACACAAGCAAAGATAAAGTCAAGTAACTCAACATCATGTGATGCCAGTCACTCAGCAACGGCGTCCACCGAACGATCCACAGCACCAGCAGACCTACGCAACGGAGGGTACGTGTTCGCCGAGGAGCGCCAGCAAAAGATTGCCGAGCTTGTTGCCGGCAGCGGCCGGGTCAGCGTGACCCTCCTGGCCGAGCGCTTCCGCATCACCACCGAAACCGTCCGCCGCGACCTCGCCACCCTCGAGAACGCCGGCACCGTCCGCCGCGTCCACGGCGGGGCTGTTGCAGCAGACCGCTTCAGCACCACTGAGGAAAGCGTCACTGAGCGCGCCATCCAGCGGCCTGACGAGAAGATCCGGATCGCAGAGGTGGCCCTGGCACTCATCCCGCGCAACTCCGCCGGCAGCGTCCTGATCGACGGCGGCACCACCACGGAAGTCCTGGCGGACATGCTGTCGCGCCGCGCCGCCGCCGAACCGTCCGACCCAGCGGAACCACGGGCCGAACTGGTGGCCATCACCCACGCCGTTCCCATCGCCGGCAAACTCTCCAGCTCTCCAGGGATCGCCCTCGAGGTCCTGGGCGGCCGGGTGCGCGGGATCACCCAGGTTGCCGTGGGCCAGGCAACCGTGGAGGCCGCCGGCAAACTGCGGCCGGACATCGCCTTCATAGGCACCAACGGAATCCATGCAAGCTTTGGGCTGAGCACGCCCGATCCCGAGGAAGCCGCCGTCAAGGCAGCTTTCGTCCACTCGGCCCGCCGCATTGTGGTGCTGGCCGACTCCTCCAAGCTGGACACGGAAACCCTGGTCCAGTTCGCCTCCCTGAAAGATCTGGACACCTTGATTACAGACAGCGAACCCGGCCCGGAGCTGGCAGCAGCCCTGGCAGAAGCCGGCGTTGACGTGGTGATCGCATGATCGTCACCTTCACCGCCAACCCCAGCCTTGACCGCACGGTTGCACTGCCCGGCCCGTTGGCGCGGGGCGAAGTGCAGCGCGCCGTTTCCGTCAGCCAAGAGTCAGGCGGCAAGGGCGTCAATGTTTCCCGCGCACTGGTCGCCTCCGGCCTGGAATCTGTTGCCGTGCTCCCCGGCGCGGACAGCGACCCCGTCCTGGCCGGGCTGCGGGAAAACGCGGTGCCGTTTGTCTCGCTGCCCATCAACGAACCACTCCGGACCAATGTGGCCCTCACGGAACCCGGCGGCGTGACCACCAAGATCAATGAGCCCGGCCCGGTCATGGATGCGGACCAGCAGGAAGCCCTGATCAAACTGCTGCTGGAGAGCTCACGCGGCGCCAGCTGGGTGGTCCTCGCAGGTTCGCTCCCGCCAGGCTTTCCTTCTGATTTCTACGCGACGGCGGCCCGCCGGATCCGCGCAGCCGGCAACGGCAGTGCACCGCTCATCGCCGTGGATTCCTCCGGTGCGCCGCTCGCCGCGGCAATGTCCGGAGGCGATGCCGGTGCCGATTTGGCCGGCAACGGTTCCGGGAAACCGGACCTCCTCAAACCCAACGCCGAAGAACTGGCGGAACTGGCTGCTGCAGCCGGCTTCGCCGCGGCCACCGCTGACGAACTTGAAGCGGATCCGAAGGCTGCAGCGGCAGCCGCCGCCGCCGTCGTACGTTCAGGCGTGGGTGCTGTCCTGGCGACTCTCGGATCCAAGGGAGCTGTCCTGGTAACGGCCGACGGCGCGTGGCTGGCCACGCATCCGCCGGTCGCCGCGGTCAGCACGGTGGGCGCGGGCGATTCCGCGTTGGCCGGCTACCTGCTCGCCCACGGCCAGGGCGCCGCCCCGGCCGACTGCCTTCGCCAGGCTGTGGCCCACGGTGCCGCAGCCGCCTCCCTGCCCGGTTCAACGGTTCCGGCAGTACACCAAACCACCCCGGATGCCGTAACCATCACGGCCCTTCGAAAGGATTGACAGTGACCCAGCTCATCACCACGGACCTGGTCGAGCTCGACCAGAACCTGGGCAACGCGCCCGAGGCGGTGATCCGGCACTTGGCAAGCAAAGTAGCTGCCGCCGGACGCGCAACAGAAGTTGAAGGCCTCTTTGCCGACGCCTTCGCCCGCGAGCAGAAGACCGCCACGGGTATCCCCGGCGGCATCGCCATCCCGCACTGCCGCTCGGCCGCCGTCACGGAACCCACCCTGGCCATGGCCCGCCTTAACCCCAAGGTGGACTTCGGCGCCAAGGACGGCCCGGCGGACCTGATTTTCTTCATCGCGGCCCCGGACGGAGCCGATCAGGCGCACCTGAAGCTGCTCTCCAAACTGGCCCGGTCCCTCATTAAAAAGGACTTCACCGCAGCCCTGCGCAACGCCTCCTCCCGCGAGGAGATCGTGGAACTGGTGGACGGCGCACTTGCCGAAAAGCCGGCAGCCCACGCAGCGGCGGTACCTGCTGACACTGTTGCTTCCTCGGGTGCCTCCGGGGCTTCCGCCGGCACGGCTGCGGCAGGCACTGCCCCCGCCGCTGCGGCGGGCACGGCTTCGGCAGGCTCTGCCGGGTCCGGCCCCAAGCGCCTCGTGGCCGTGACTGCCTGCCCCACCGGCATCGCGCACACCTATATGGCAGCTGATTCCCTGGTGGCAGCTGCCCAGGAGGCCGGCGTCGACCTGCAGGTGGAGACCCAGGGTTCCTCCGGCGCCAAGCCGCTGGATCCCGCTGTCATCGCAGCCGCCGACGCCGTGATTTTCGCGGTGGACGTGGACGTACGCGGCAAAGAGCGCTTCGCCGGCAAGCCCGTCATCAACGCACCCGTCAAGCGCGGCATCGACGAACCTGCCAAGATGGTCCAGGAAGCGCTCGCAGCAGCCTCGGACCCGAACGCGCGGCGCGTCCCACACTTCGGTGCCGAGGAGCAGGCCGAGCAGGCAGCAGCCGAAAAGGGCGAGCACATCGGCCAGAAGCTGAAGAGGGCGCTGCTCACCGGCGTGAGCTACATGATCCCGTTCGTTGCCGGCGGCGGCCTCCTGATCGCCCTGGGCTTCCTGCTGGGCGGCTACGACATCACCGAAGTCGCGGACAAAGTGGTTGTGCAGAACAACTTCGGCAACCTTCCCGAGGGCGGACTCGCCACATACCTGGGCGCAGTCCTGTTCAAGATCGGCGCCCTGTCCATGGGCTTCCTGGTCCCCGCACTGGCCGGCTACATCGCCTACGCCATCGCTGACCGGCCCGGCATTGCCCCCGGTTTCGTTGCCGGTGCTGTCTCCGGGTTCATGGGCGCGGGCTTCCTCGGCGGCATCGTCGGCGGCCTCCTGGCGGGCTACATGGCCCACCTCATCGGCACGTGGTCTGTCCCCCGCTGGCTTCGAGGCCTGATGCCCGTCGTCATCATCCCGCTGCTGGCTTCGATCTTCGCTTCCGGCCTGATGTTCCTGGTCCTTGGCGGCCCCATCGCCGGCCTCACCGCGGCACTTAACGGCTGGCTGTCCGGCATGACCGGCGCGTCAGCAGTGGTCCTGGGCATCATCCTGGGCCTCATGATGTGCTTCGACCTCGGCGGTCCTGTGAACAAGGTGGCCTACGCCTTCGCCGTCGCCGGCCTCGGCGCCGGCAGCGCCACAAACCAGGCACCGTGGCAGATCATGGCAACCGTCATGGCTGCCGGCATGGTTCCCCCGCTGGCCATGGCCCTGGCCACGGTCCTCGACAAGAAGCTCTTCACTTTGAACGAGCGTGAAAACGGCAAGGCAGCCTGGCTGCTGGGTGCTTCCTTCATCTCCGAAGGCGCCATCCCGTTCGCCGCTGCAGACCCGCTGCGCGTCATTCCTGCCAGCATGCTGGGCGGTGCCGTTACCGGGGCGATGACCATGGCGTTCGGTGTCACATCGCAGGCACCCCACGGCGGTATCTTCGTGTTCTTCGCCATCAACAACGTGCTGATGTTCGTCCTCTCGATCATCGCCGGCACCATCGTCACCGCACTGGCCGTCGTGGCCCTGAAGCGCTGGGCAGCCCGCAAGACCGCTGCTACGGTGGAACCCGTCCCAGCAACCGTCTGACCCCTGCCTCACCCACTACCTCTACCCGGCATTTCAACCAGCCGCCGGAAGACAAAGGAGCAAAAATGCCAGAACGCACAGCAACCGTCGCCAGCCGCGTGGGCCTGCACGCACGCCCCGCAGCCATCTTTGCCGAGGCAGCAGGAGAGTACGACCTGGACATCACCATCGCCCGCGAAGGCGAGCCGGCGGATGAGGCGATGGACGCTGCAAGCATCCTGTCCCTCATGAGCCTGGGCGCCTCGCACGGCGACGTGGTGGTCCTCCGCGCAGAAGGTGACGGTGCGGACACCGCGCTGGACCACCTGGTCCAGATCCTGGAAACGGATCACGACGCCGAGTAGCAGTCCGGCACCAAAGCCGCACGGCCGCCGTCGGGCCTTCCCTCCGTGGGAAACGCCCGACGGCGGCCGCTCGCGTTAAGTGCCCCCCCTCCCCAACTAGGTAGCGCTAAGTGTCGTTTTGAGCCTCCAAAACGACACTTAGCGCTACCTACTTGAGCGGAGGAACGCAGGGGTTAGGTGCGCTCGGAAATCCTCTTGACGTCCGCCACGAGCTTGTCCCACATACCTTTTGAGTGGTCGGCCGCCTCGGCGGTGGGGTTATTCTCCTGGGTCAGCGTCAAAAGCGTCCGGCCGCCCTGGTCCTGGAGTGTCCAGGTGAGCGTGTGGTAGTTTTCCGGCTTGTCTTCCTGGCCGGCGAGGGGACTGAAATGCGTATAGACCAGCTTCTTGGCCGGCTCGACCTCGAGGATTACCCCCTTGTCCCGGTAATCCTTGCCCTCCCAGGTGCCGGTCCACGTGATGGGTCCGCCCACGCTCCAGTCCGTGGCGAGTTCAGCACCAAACATGAACTCCTTCGTGGCCGCCGGATCCGTGATGACGTCCCATACGCGCGCCGGAGGGGCATCCACAGCTACCGAGGATGTGGCCACATGATCAGCCATTTTCCTTGGCCTTCTTCGCAGTGAACAGCAGGTATTCCCATTCCATCTGGAACGGGGTGTCGCCGTGGGCATCGCCGAAGGAGTCCGCCAGCTCTGTCAGCGCCTTGTCCAGGGCTTTGACCTTGTCCACGTCCTCGGCAATGGACTTGTAGACCGAGATGGTGGGGCCGTAGTGGGACTTGAAGTAGCGGACGAAGTCTTCCGGCTGGTGGAAGCTCCGGACGACGAGCGCCTGCTTGCGGGTGTGCACGTCCGTGACCCTGTTTCCCAGCAATTCACGGACGTGGTCCTCGCTCCCCCACAGCGGCGCCGGCTGGGCGCCCGGCGGAGGCGGCGGGGCGAAGGGCTTCATGGCCGCGAACATCTTGCCGATAAACCCGTCCGGGGTCCAGCTGAGAAGTCCGATGGTGCCGCCCGGTTTGCAGACCCGCAGCAGCTCATCAGCGGCGGCCTGGTGGTGGGGAGCGAACATGACGCCGAGGCAGGACATCACGGTGTCGAACTCATGGTCGCCGAATGGCAGGGCCTCGGCGTCCCCTTCCTTCCATTCAAGCACCACGCCCCGGTCGGCCGCCTGGTGGCGGCCGGCGTCGAACAGTTCGGGGGTGAGATCGCTCGCCACCACCTTCGCGCCCATCATGGCGGCGGGGATGGCGGCGTTGCCCGCTCCGGCGCCGATGTCCAGAACGCGGTGGCGGGAAGTGATGCCGCAGGCTTCCACCAGGATGGCCCCCAGCTCAAGGAGGAGTTCGCTGGCCAGTGCGGGATAGTCCCCCGACGCCCACATGGCCCGGTGTTTCTGCTTGAGCGCGAGGTCCGCCTCGGCTGTTTGCGCCCGATCGTTCATTTCCGCGCCCCTCTCCGGTGGCATGTCAGCGTGAGTGACAGCACGCTGCTGGGCACAGCGGAGGCTGTGATGACTCATTGTGGACGCCCGGGTGTCGGCTGTAAAGACGTACCCGCTACCGGAAAGCAAGCAAGCTTAGTAGTTTCATGTACATGGCATTCACAGCACGGGCAGGCACCACGGCCCGGGGACAACCATGGGGACCATCACGCAGCCCTTCACGCGGGCTTGCGCGCCCGCGTGCCCGCCGCCTTACTGGTGGAAGCCTTGGCCGCAGGTTTGGCGGCGGCCTTGTCCGCCGTCGGCTTGGCAGCAGTGGATTTTGCTGCCGTGGACTTTGTAGCGGCGGATTTCGCTGCCGTGGACTTCGCGGCAGCGGACCTCGCCGTGGCGCCGGTCTTGGCAGTGCCGGTCTTGGCAGTAGCCGTCTTGGCGGCACTGGTCTTGGCGGTACTGGCCTTTTCGGTACCCGTCTTGGCGGCCGCCGTGGACCGCTTGCCCGCCGGCTTTTCGCCCTCCGCCTGGCTGCCGCCGGCTTCCGCGCCGGATTCCCCGCCGGCTTCAGCGCCAGCCTCATCACCGGAAGCGCCGGCAGAGGCATCGGACCCGCCGCCGCGTTTCCGGTCCAGGCTCCGCTTCAGCGCCTCCATCAGGTCGATGACTTCGCCCTTGCCGCCTTCTCCGGCTTCCACACCGAACGTTTCCTCGGTGTCCAGCGATTCACCCTGCTCCAGCTTGGCCTCAATGAGCTGGCGGAGCTGGACCTGGTAATCGTCCGTGAAGGAGGCGGGATCGAAATCAGCCGCCATGGACTCCACCAGTGCCGCGGACATATCGCGCTCCTGCGAGGAGATCTTGACCGAGGCATCCAGGGAAGGGAATTTCGCCTCGCGCACCTCGTCCGGCCACAGGAGGGACTGGAGCACCAGGACATCGTCCTTGATCCGCAAGGCGCCCAGGCGGGTCTTCTCACGGAGGGCGAACTGGACAATGGCCACCCTGTCCGTGTCCTCCAGGGCGCTCCGCAGCAGAACGTAGGCCTTGGGAGACTTGGAGTCCGGCTCAAGGTAGTAGCTCTTCTCGAACATCATGGGTTCAAGCTGCTCGGACGGGACGAACTGCACCACTTCAATCTCGTGGCTGTTCTCCGCCGGAATGGCTTTGAGCTCGTCCTTGGACAGGACCACCGTCCGGCCGTCTTCCTCGTAGGCCTTCTCGATGTCCGAATAATCGATGACCTGGCTGCAGACCTCGCACCGGCGCTGGTAGCGGATCCGGCCGCCGTCGGCATTGTGGACCTGGTGCAGACTGATGTCATGATCCTCAGTGGCGCTGTAGACCTTCACGGGCACGTTGACCAGGCCGAACGCGATGGCACCTTTCCAGATGGCTCTCATCCCTCAAGTGAACATCACGCAGCGCCGGAGGTGAAGCCCCGTGCCCGCCGCTAAGGAGCGTGTCCGGGTTGCCGGCCGGGAACTGACCCTCACTAACCTGGACAAGGTCATCTATCCGGCCACGGGCACCACGAAGGCGGATGTCCTGGCCTACTATGCTGCAGTGGGCCACGTCCTGATCCCCGCTGCAGCCAACCGGCCGGCCACCAGGAAACGGTGGGTGAACGGAGTGGGGACCGCCGAGAAACCGGGCGAAGTGTTCTTCCAGAAGAACCTTGAGGATTCCGCCCCGGGATGGCTCCCCCGTGCAGCCATCACCCACAAGGACCGCACCATCTACTACCCCATGGTCAACGACCCCGCCACGCTCGCGTGGTTCGGCCAGATCAATTCGCTGGAAGTCCATGTCCCGCAATGGCAGGTGGATTCACACGGGAACCAGCTGAATCCGGACAGGCTGGTACTGGACCTGGACCCGGGCGACGGCGCCGGCCTCGAGGAGTGCGTGGAAGTAGCCCTCCTGGCGCGAACCATCCTCCAGGACGTGGGCCTGGACCTTGTCCCGGTGACCAGCGGCAGCAAGGGCATCCACCTGTATGCTGCCCTGGACCGAAGCCAGACCTCTGACCAGATCTCCGCCTTCGCCCGGGAACTTGCCCGCGCCCTTGAGGCCGACCACCCGGACCTGGCCGTCAGTGACATGAAAAAGACCCTGCGCAAAGGCAAGGTCCTGGTGGACTGGAGCCAGAACAACGCGGCCAAGACCACCATTGTGCCGTACTCGCTGCGCGGCCGCCCCACCCCCATGGTGGCTGCGCCCCGGACCTGGGAGGAGATCGGCTCCCCCGGCCTCACGCATCTGGACTATAAGGCGGTGATCCGGCGGGTGCAGGAGGGCAGGGACCCGTTCGCCGCCGTCGTCAACGCCGGCAATGACCCCAAGCTGGAGAAGTACCGCTCCATGCGTGATCCCCAGGCCACGCCGGAGCCGTTCAGCGGCGCAGCCGGCACCGGCGACGCTTTTGTGATCCAGGAGCACCATGCGAGCCGGCTCCACTTCGACCTTCGGCTGGAACACGAGGGCGTCCTGGTGTCCTGGGCGCTTCCCAAGGGCGTCCCGGACAGCGGCGGGAAGAACCACCTCGCCGTCCAGACCGAGGACCACCCGATGGACTACCTCACCTTCCACGGCACCATCCCCCAGGGGGAGTACGGCGCCGGCGAGATGACCATCTGGGACACCGGAACGTATGAACTGCACAAGTGGATCAACGGCAGGGAAGTCATCGTTACCCTGAACGGCTCCGAGGGCGGCGGGCTGGGCGGCAGCAGGAAGTTCGCCCTGATCCACACGGGGCGGGGGCAGGGCAAGGATGCCGAAGGACAGTGGCTCATCCACCTCATGGACAAGGAGCCACGGAGCGGACGACGGCGGCACGCACCGCCGAGGGAAGGGCAGGAGGAAGTGCCGGACGGGAAGGAGGCCCCGGAAGAGGCGCCCAAGGAGGCCGTACCGACGAAGGCAGTACCGACAAAGGCCGTACCGACGAAGGCAGTACCGACAAAGGCAGTACCCACTAATACGGCGACGGCAAAGAGGGCAACGACGGCGGAAGAACAGGCGGCACGGGCAGCGACGGGCACGGCTGCCTCGCCTGAGGAGTACCGGCCCATGATGGCGACCTCCGGTGATGCAGCGGACCTGCAGGGCAGCAACTGGCAGTTCGAACTCAAGTGGGACGGGGTTCGCGCCATCCTTGTGGGAGACGAAAAGGCGGTACGGATTTTCAGCCGCAACGGCAATGATGTCACCAGCACCTACCCCGAACTTGTGGATCGGACCTGCTGGCCGGCCCAGCCGTTCGTTGCGGACGGCGAGATCGTGGCCATCGGCCCGGCAGGCAGGCCCGACTTCGGGCTCCTGCAGGGAAGGATGAAGCTCACCCGGCCAGCCGACGTCGCAAGGGCCCGGACTGCCATTCCCGTGCAGCTGATGCTTTTCGATCTCCTGCACCACGACGGAACGGACCTCCGGAGGCTGCCGCTCGCCAAGCGCCGGCAACGGCTGGAGGACTTCTTCACCCCATCAGGCTGCCCCGCCGGGCTATCCCCGGTCCTCGAGGACAAGGTGGAACACATCCTGGAAAGCGCCCGGGAACTTGGCCTTGAAGGAGTGATGGCAAAGCGGACGGACAGCCGGTACGTGAGCGGGCAGCGGACCCGTACATGGATCAAACTGAAAGTGGAGCAGACGCAGGAGGTTGTGGTGGGCGGCTGGCGTCCGGGCAAAGGCGGGCGCCAGGACACTGTGGGCTCGCTGTTGGTGGGAATCCCGGACGGCGACAAGCTCCAGTATGTGGGCCGGGTGGGCAGCGGATTCAGCGGCCGGGAACTCGCCGAGCTCCGCCAGACCGTGGACCGCCTGGCCCGGAAAACCTCGCCGTTCCTGGACGTTCCGCGGCCGGACGCGGCGGACGCGCACTGGGTGGCGCCGCAGTTGGTGGGCGAGGTGACGTACGGCGAATGGACCGGGACCGGACGCCTGCGCCACCCGCGCTGGAGGGGCTGGCGGCTGGACAAGGACCCGGCAGAGGTAGTGCGCGAAGACTGAACCGACGGGCCGCACGCACGTTTGCCTCCAGCTCCCGGCAACCGACTTGGATGGCAGTCCTGGACGCGCATATTGTCCCGGGACACGGAAAAGGCCTGGCGACACGGGTATTCGGGTGTCACCAGGCCATTCACGCGTCGCCAGGGCGGATGCGCGTCCTGGAAGCGGTCCGCTCCTAGGACGAGTGCGGCATCTGCGGCCGGCTGGTGCGGTGGATCGCCGTTACTGCGGCGCCCTGTCCCATCCGGCCGTGGGCGGATCCGCGCTCCTTCGGGTGCCGCCGCTTTCCGTTGCCGTCCGGCCAGGTCTGCTGGCCGCCAGCCCCCGCGGGGGAAAGCGGTGCTGCCGCACCCGGCAGGTCCGGAGTTTCCATTGCCGCCGCAAGGTGGTCCGCAACCTCTGGACTGATGTGGGATTCACGTTTTTCGTCAGCCATTTGTTCTTCCTTTCCACAGATGAAGTGCTATCGAGAGTGACCAGAGCTGGGCCCCCATTAAGAACTTTCGAAGCGGCCCGCAGTGGCATGGCCGCAGGCGCCCCTACTTGAAAGAAAGTGTTTCCATGGAACAACCTTAGGGACGCTCACGGCACCTGTGAACCCCCTCCGCCTGGGCCATCAAAGTGCACCTGAAACGGCGGCCGGATCCACGCCCGGCGGCTTCTGCAACGGCGTGGTCGCGGTCACTTTTGGCGCTGTTTCAGGGCAAATATGCGGGGGTGTGGCGCGTTCAACGGAAAAGATTAGGTAACGATGGGCCTGGTCCCGCCGCATGCCAGTGATGGCGCGGGAAAAGCCGGGAAAAGAATTCGGGCAAACCTGCTGAATACGGCTGCCAAACGGGTGATCCTACGGCATAAACCACGCAGGCGCTACGGCATTCGCGTAAAATTGAAGGCCTGCCCGGAGCGGGGCAGCTACAAGTCGCAAGCAAATGACCTCCACAGGAGTTGCCCAAATGCCCACAGACCGAAGCACGACCGACTCTTCCGCAGGCGCTACCAGCGCCTCAGGAACCAACCAAGCTACACCCCCTGGCGCGCCGTCGTCGGCTCATTCCAAGAGCCCGCGCAAGCCGAAGCTGCTCGCGCGCCGCCGACTCAAGGAGTCGGACGTTAATGTCGTCAACCAGCCCATGCTGAAAAAAGCCCTCGGCGGAACCATCGTGGGCAACACCATGGAATGGTACGACGTCGGCGTGTTCGGCTACCTCATCACCACCATGGGTCCGGTGTTCCTGCCGGAGTCCGACCCCACCACCCAGACGCTGTTCCTGCTGGGCACCTTCGCCGCCACGTTCATTGCCCGTCCCCTGGGCGGCGTGATCTTCGGCTGGATGGGCGACAAGATGGGCCGGCAGAAGATCCTCGCTGCCACGCTGATGCTGATGGCTGCGAGCACGTTCGCCATCGGCCTCCTGCCCGGTTACGCCCAGATCGGGCTGTGGGCCGCAGGCCTCCTGGTGCTGCTGAAGATCGTCCAGGGCTTCTCCACCGGCGGTGAATACGCCGGCGCCACCACGTTCGTCAGCGAATACGCCCCGGACAAGCGCCGCGGGTTCTTCGCCAGCTTCCTGGACCTGGGCAGCTATTTGGGCTTCGCCATCGGGGCCGCCCTGGTCTCGGTCCTGCAGCTGACGCTCGGGCAGGCAGCCATGGAGGAGTGGGGCTGGCGTATTCCGTTCCTGGTGGCCGGGCCCCTGGGCCTGATCGCGGTCTACTTCCGGAGCAAGATCGAGGAGTCCCCCCAGTTCCAGGCCACCCTGGACGCCCAGGAGGATCTCGCGAAGCATGCGGCGTCTTCCGACCAGGCAACGGCGAAGGGCCCGGTGGGCATCGTCAAGGCCTACTGGCGCTCCATTATTGTTGCCATGATCCTGGTGGCCGCAGCAAACACCGCCGGCTACGCGCTGACGTCATACATGCCCACCTACCTCACAGAGTCCAAGGGTTACGATCCGGTGCACGGCACCCTCCTGACCATCCCCGTACTGGTGGTCATGAGCCTCTGCATTCCGCTAACTGGAAAGTTGTCGGACCGGATCGGCCGCCGGCCCGTCCTGTGGATCGGCGCAGTCAGCACAGTGGTCCTGGCCACTCCGGCGTTCCTGCTGATCGGCATCGGCGAGATCTGGTCCACCCTGGCCGGCCTGGCGCTGATCGCATTCCCGGTGACGTTCTACGTCGCCAACCTGGCCTCCGCCCTCCCGGCGCAGTTCCCCACCTCCAGCCGGTACGGGGCGATGGGCATCGCGTACAACTTCTCGGTGGCCATTTTCGGTGGCACTACGCCGTTCATCGTGGCAGCCCTCATCAGCGCCACGGGCAACGACATGATGCCGGCGTACTACCTGATGGGTACCTCGCTGGTGGGTGCCGTGGCCATCTACTTCCTCAAGGAGTCGGCCCAGCGCCCGCTGCCTGGATCCATGCCCAGCGTGGATACCCAGGCCGAAGCCCGCGAACTGGTTGCCACGCAGGACGAGAACCCGCTGATCAACCTGGACGAACTCCCGTTCGAGACCCAGGACATCACTGACGCACGCGAAGCCGAAAAGGTTCCTGCTGGCGCCTAGTTGATGGACGCCTGCTTGACCGGCGCCTGGTCGACCAGGCGCCTAGTCGACCAGGCGCCTGGTTGCGCACCCGGGGGAACAGGTCCTCCCGGTCCGGGGCACGTCTTGCAGCCCACGCTCAGAAGGCCCGTCCGCGTGTTTCCCATGGGGGAAGCACGAAGGGGCGGGCCTTTGGCGCGCCGGCCATAATGACGTTCCAAGTCCTGCAGCGGGCACTGGACATGACCGGCCCAACCCCGCGGTGATAACTTCCAAAAGGCCACTAATGAACAGCAAGGGGTGATGAGCCATGGAACGCGTCCTCCTGCAGGTGCGCGCGCTCCATCGGTTGGGACCGGCCAACAACGACCACCTGGCGGCGCTGCGCGTTGCCCTCAGCGTTGCGGTTCCGTCGCTCCTGCTCCTGGCAATGGGCCGCGCAGACCTCATGATCTACGCCGTCTTCGGCGCCCTGACCGGCATGTACGGACGGTCGGAGCCGCACCAACTCCGGCTCCGGCACCAGTCCCAGGCCGCCGTCGTCCTGCTGGGCGGTGTAGCAGTGGGCGTATTCCTCTCCGCCAACCATCTCCACTCGTGGTGGCTGGTGGGCGTAGAGGCCCTTCTCGCCGGCGTCGGATCGGTCTTCGCGGACCGTGTGCGGCTCAAGCCCAACGGACCTTTCTTTGGGATCCTGGCGCTGGGGGCCTGCGCTTCGGTGCCCACCGTGGTTCCGTGGCAGGTGGCCATGCTGATCGCCGCAGGGTCCGCCGCGTTCTCCATGCTGGTGGGCTTCGGCGGCTGGATCCGCACCAGGTCCTGGCAGCCTGGCGCCGTCCGGGCTGCCCCGGCCGTGAGCCCTGCCGGGCACCGCGGGGTGCTGGCGCATGCTTCCCGGTACATCCTTGCTGTGGGGGCCGCGGGCACCGTAGGTGTCCTCACGGGCAGCGGCCATCCGCACTGGGCAATGGCTGCCGCCGCCGTGCCGCTGGCGGGAGCCGACCTTCCCAGCAGCGTCCGGCGCGGAATCCACCGCATCGTGGGGACATTCGTGGGGTTGGCCGTGACCGGCGTCGTGATCATTCCCGGGCCGTGGTCCCTGTCAGGCCTGTTCCCGGGTCGGGAGGCCGTGGTGCTCGCCCTGCTGGTAATTCTCTTCCAGTTCACCACCGAGCTGTTCATGGCCCGCCACTACGGCCTGGCCATGGTTTCCTTCACGCCGGTCATTTTGCTGATGACCCAGCTCGCAGCCCCCGCAGATCCACTGGTCCTGATCCTGGAGCGCGGCGTGGAGACCCTCGTGGGGGCGCTGGTGGGAATCGGCGTTGTGGTGGTTGTACGGCGGGCAGGGTCACGCTCGCCGGCCGCTCTACTGGGGCTTCAGCCCCTGCTTCGGTTTCCGCGGCGGCCCCGCCACTAGCCTTGCCGGCGCCACCCGGGCCACGGCCGCCACTACCTTGTACCTCTTGGAGGGGACCGAGACCGCCTTGCCCCGGGCGTTGTCCGCCAGGCCTTCCCGCACCACCCGCTCCGCGTGCAGCCAGGCCCACGACGGCGCCACGGACTTGTCCATGCCCATCCGGTCGTGGAACTCCGTGTGGGTAAAGCCCGGACACACCGCGGTGACCTTGATGCCCTGCTTCGCATAGGCAAGGTTGGCCCAGCGGCTGAAACTCACCAGCCAGGCCTTCGCGGCGGAGTAGGTGCCGCGCGGCAGGAACGCGGCGATACTGGCCACGTTGATGATCCGGCCCTCCCCCCTCTCCAGCATGCCCTTGAGGGCAGCATGGGTAAGCTCCATGGCCGTTTCCCCGTGCAGTTTGAGGTGTTTCTTCTCCTCGGAGATGTGGTTGTCCTCGAAGTTGTGCAGCAAGCCGATCCCGGCGTTGTTGACAAGGATCCCCACCGGCCGCCGCGCGTCGGAAAGACGTTCGACGACGGCGGCCACGCCGGCGTCGTCCGTCAGGTCGGCGGGAAGTACCTCAGCAGTGGCTCCGTAGCGCCGTTCCAGGCCCGCCGCGGTTTCCTCGAGGCGTTTCCGGTTCCGCGCCACCAGCACCACGTTGCAGCCCTGGGAGGCGAGCTGGCGCGCGAACTCGGACCCCAGGCCCGCGCTGGCCCCGGTGATCAGGGCTGTGTTCCCGGAAAGATCCTGCTGTGGGTGCGGCGTGGTCATGCTGCAAGCCTAGCGAGGCCCCGCCGGCTCTTGCGCCGCTGGCGGCGTTGAGGCTCCTGTGGCTCCTGGCCGGCCCGGCGGGTGGAGGCTGCAGTGGCGGCGCTGGCGGCCAGCGAGCCGGGGACGTGACACCCAACTTGCCGAAGAATTAGTAAGCATGCTTTGCTTATGGGGTAAATGAACCTCCGCAAGCAGTTCGCGGCGGGGCTGCCAACGCCGGCAGCTTCGTGAAGAAGCCCAAGGATGAACATCATGACCACCGCTACAGACAACCAGCTTACGGTGCCCGGGGAGCCCGCCGCAGCAGCAGGAACTCCGCTGGGCTTCACCAGGCCCGCAGATATGGGCTTGCTGGTGACGCTGAATTCACGCATGCACTGCCGTGCCCCGATGCAGCTGGTGGATCCGGAAGCCCTCCCCGTTCGGCTTCCCGTGTATGTGGACGGAACCACGGTGGTCCCGGTGGGCGTGGGCATGGGTGCGGTCTCCGAGCACGTGGAAACCTACCGTTGCGCCTGCGGATTCACCATCGACGTCCCGGTCCTCAGCGGACACGCGCTGGCCAGCTGACTCCGGCCAGGGGCAGGGAGCTCCGGATCGGGAGGGCGCCGAAGGCTCAGGGCCAGTCGACGAACTGTTCGTACCCCTCATGCTTGCGCAGGTAGCCTGCAATGAAGGGGCAATGGGGAATGATCCGCTTGCCGGTGGCTACGACGTCGTCGAGGGCGAAATGGGCCAGCACCTTCCCCAGGCCCTGGCCTTCGAAGCCCTCGGAAGTTTCGGTGTGGCTGAAGTCGATGTGCCCGGGTTTGTCGTCAAAGAAGGATCGAACAGCCAGTTTCCCGTCCACCCGCAGTTCATACCAGCCCTCTGCATCGTTGCGTGCCAGCGAGACGTCCGGGCTGAACTGGTCTTCGGTGGAAGTCATGTTCTCGGTCATGGTTCGACACTGGCACTACTTCACTCCGCTGGCAATGCCCCGGGCCCCCAGTGTCCTACCCAACCGGAAGTGGCCGGGGGCGGTGATGCCAGGACTGAATGTCAGCTCCCGCTTCACCGACTCCCCCGCCAGCTGGAGCGCCGGCAACAAGAACCGTGTTGAACGGGTACCGGTTATCCCGCCAACGGCATGACCAGCACCAAGCCAAGGCGGTGAGCCGGCCAACGGGTTGCCTACCGGAACAGTTCCTTGGCTGTGGGAGCGGATCCGGTCCGCAGCGGGCGCCGCATGCCGTGGAGCAGCACCAGTGCCACCAGGAAACAGGCCGCCCCCGCACCCAGCAGTCCCAGCGTCAGCCCGTTGATCGCGGCCCCTACCGCGGGGGCGAAGACAACCACGACGGCGGCCGCCACCGCCAGGGTGGGCCGACGGCGGCCGCGGAAGGGCGTCGTCGGCCGGTCCTCCAGGCGGCCAAATGCCGCCACGGCCGGCAGCAGCAGCAGGAGCAAGGCCAGCAGGACAAGGGGCCGTGCCCACCACCACTCCGCCGTTCCGGCGGCAGGCTTGGGGACGGAGGTGAGGAGGAGCAGTCCTGACATTCCCACCAGCAGCGGAAGGTGCCACAGGTACACGGTCAGCGAGCGGCCGCCCGCCACCCGCAGCATCGTCCGCACCCAGCCGAGGGAGCAGAGCGGCACGAGTGCAGGCCGGGCCAGTTCTATCAGGGCGGCCTGCGAAATGCCCAGGAGGAGGAGGGTCAGGTTCGGCGGGTTGAGGTTCACCAGCATGTTCCCGGAATACAGGCCCAGGGCTGCGACAAAGCCGAGCAGGAGGTTCGCGGCGAGGATGAGCGCAAGCAGGCGCGACTTGGAGAGCCTGGCGAAGCGGCCGTCAGCCGCCAGGAACCCCAGTTGCTGCACCGCGCACCACAGGAACACCAGGTTGGCATACGCGAGCAGGGGCAGGGTCCCGCGGAGGCAGTCAATGGCCACCACCAGGGCAGCGAGGACCCCCATTGCCAGCCAGGGGCTCCGCGCATGGAAGGCGGCCAGCAGCGGAATGGCCAGTTGCGCCGCCAGGTACGCCGCAAGGAACCAGAGCGGCATTCCCGCACCGGCAGCCATCAGCTGCACCGCCTGCGGATGCACGCCCAGCAGCCCGGCCGTCCAGAGCCCAAGGAACATTGCCGCCAGCAGGGCGACGGCGGGCCGCACCATCCGCAGGAGCCGTGCGTGGAGGAACTCGGCGGCGGTGCCGCCCTGGGCCTTGAGCCGCTGCCAGGACTGCAGCCCTGTGGCGCCGCCGGCTACGAAGAACAGCGGCATGACCATGAACACCCAGATCACGGGCTCGAACCAGTCCTGCTCGGCCAGGGTGTTATGGGTGGTGACTGTTCCGTCCGGATGGAGGACGGGGCTGACCATCATGGAGTGGCCAACCACCACCAGTGCCAGGCAAATGAACCGGACAAGGTCGATCACCTCGTCACGGCTGGCTGCCGGTCCGGGCTGCGGGGATGTCCCCTGCTCCTGTACGCCGCCCACGTTCAATCCTTTTTGCGGAAACTGCTTGATACAGCTCCATTGTGCGCCCGGAAGCAGGCACAGGTTAAGGGTGCGCCTGTGAAGGGCCGGCGCAACGAAGGGAGGCCAGGATCATGGGTTGATCCTGGCCTCCTCCGGCGGGAACAAAGTCAACGCGTGAGCGTCGCCAGCGCCGTAGTTGCGAAGTCGCGGGCCGAGCTGTTCCAGTGGCCCAGGAGGGCCTGCAGGTTCTCGCCGTCGGCGCGGTGTCCGGGAAGTTGCTCCTCAAGCGTTGCCAGGATGCCGGTGCGGAGTTCTGTGTTGAAGTTGACCTTGCCAACGTTCATGGAGGCCGCCTTCACCAACTCCTCCGCCGGGATGCCGGAGGCCCCGTGGAGGACCAGCGGAATGTGGGTGCGCACGGCAATGTCCTGCAACACGTCCCAGCGCAGCTGCGGCTCGCCCTTGTACTTGCCGTGGACGTTTCCGACGGCGACAGCCAGCAGTTCCGCCCCGGTCCGGGCCACGAAGTCCTCCACCACGGCGGAGTCGGTCAGGCCGGCCACGGCGACGCCGGACTGGTCCGCGCCGAAGGCGCGGTCCTCGTCGCCGGCGAGCCCGCCCAGCTCGGCTTCCAGCACCACGTCCGGGCCCAGCAGCGCGCGGGCCGCCTGGACCAGCGCAATGTTGTCCTCGTAAGGAAGGGAGGAACCGTCGGCGAGGACGGAATCCGCCCCTGCCGCGACGGCGTCGGCCATCACGTGAAGGTCCGTTGCGTGGTCAAGCTGCACGGCCACCGGGACGGAGGCAGCGTCAGCGAGGCCGCGGAGGGCCCCGATGAGGCGCAGGCCGTTCGACGTGGCGGCAGTCTTGGGGGCCACCAGCAGGATGGCGCCGCGGCCGGATTCTTCCGCCGCCGCCACTACGGCCAGCGCCGTGGTGAAGTCGTAGCAGGTGAAGGCCGGGACCGCGGAACCGTGCTGGAGGGCAGAGGTAACCAGGTGGTCGAGTCGGGTGCGCATCAGACGCCCAGGCCTCCCACCAGGATCCAGGCCACGAAGGTCAGCACGAAGCCGGCCAGGCCCAGGATGGTGGTGAGGACGGTCCAGGTCTTGAGGCCGTCGGAAACGGTGAGGCCGTAGTAGCGCACCACCGTCCAGAATCCGGCGTCGGTGACGTGGGACAGGCCCAGCGAACCAAAGCCGATGGCGATCACGATCACGGCGATTTGGGCCGGGGTGTAGCCGCCTTCCATCACGGCCGAGGTCAGCAGGCCGGTGGTGGTCACGATGGCAACGGTGGCCGAACCCTGCGCGGCGCGGAGGGCCAGCGAGATCACGAAGCCCAGTGCGATGACGGGCAGGCCCAGGTGGTCCAGGGTCTGGGACAGGGCAGCGCCGATCCCGGAAGTGCGCAGGACTTCACCGAACACGCCGCCGGCGGCCACCACCATCAGGATGGAGGCGATGGGAGGCAGCGCGCCCTCGAAGATTTCGCCGGTTTCCCTCAACGACCAGTTGCGGCGGACGGCCAGCAGGAAGAAGGACAGCGCGACAGCCACCAGGAGCGCGAAGAACGGGTTGCCGATGAACGCCGCCAGGCCGTACCAGGAGTTGTCCTTGGGGATGGAGAGGGTGCCCAGGGTGCCCAGCAGGATCTGCACAATCGGGGCGGCGATGAGGAAGATGATCAGGCCGGGACGGGGCGGGGCAACAGCCATGGCGCCGGGGCCGTCGTGGCCCACCTTGACCAGCGAGTCGGAGCCGAATTCCTCAACCTGCGCCTTGACGGACGGGAGGAGTTCGTAGTCCTTGCGGTTCATGATGCTGGCAACCCAGTAGGACAGGAAGCCCAGGGGAATACAGATGGCCAGGGAGATCAGGGTGATGAGCCCAATGTCGGCACCGAAGACGCCGGCACCTGCCACGACGCCCGGGTGCGGCGGAACGGCCACGTGGATGGCGAGCATAATGCCGGCCATGGGCAGGCCGAACTTCACCGGGTGCACGTTGGCGATCTTGGCGAAGGCATAGACGATGGGCACCAGCACAATGACGCCGACTTCAAAGAAGACCGGGATGGCCACCAGGAAGCCGACGGCGGTGAGGGCCACGGCAACGCGTTTGGCACCGAGTTTTTCGGTGAAGTGGGCGGCGAGGGACTGGACGCCGCCGGAAACCTCGATCATGCGGCCCAGGACGGCGCCGAGTGCAATCAACAGTGCCACCTTGCCCATGGTGCTGCCCACGCCGTTGGCCACAACGGTGAAGACGTCCTTGAGCGGGATCTGGGCGGCAACAGCCACCAGGATGCTGACGGTGAGCAGGGCAACGAAGGCCTGGATCTTGAAGCGGATGATCATCACCAGCAGCAGGGCGATGCCGAGTGCTGCGATGGTCAGGAGCAGCGGAGTGCCGAGCTCCACCGCGGGTTTGATGGCCGGAGTTTCAGCCGCCCGCACGATCAGCGGGTACATCAGGTGGTTCATTAGGGAGTGTCTCCTTTGACAAGCCAGTCTTCCAGAAGACGGGCCATCAGGCGCTGGTTGTTTCTTAGTCGGGGAATCGCATGGGGCACGACGACGGCGGAGGGGGGACCGCCGTCGTCGCACCTTCGCTTGGGAGTTCTTGTCCAGCTATGCAGGCCTGGAGGGCCCTTGAGCCGGCATATCTGGACAAAAACTCCGGAGGGAGGGGAAGGGTTAGCTGGTGCGCTTGGTGGGGGCGACAACCTTGATGACGGCGGAGTCGTCGGCGGCGGCGAGGCCCTGGGCCTGGCCCAGCAGGTAGAGCTGCTCGGCAGCGGCGGCAACCGGGGCCGCCAGGCCGGCGGCACGGGTGGCCTTGCCCACGATGCCCATGTCCTTGACGAAGATGTCCAGGCGGGAGAGGACCTCGGCGCCTTCCTCATTGTAGGCCTCGAGGATGCGCGGGCCGCGGTTGGAGAGCATGAATGAACCGGCAGCACCCGCCTCGAGGGCGGCGAGGGTCTTGGCCTGGTCCAGGCCCAGCGCGTCGGCCAGGGCCAGGGCCTCGGCGGCGGCGGCGATGTGGACGCCGCAGAGGAGCTGGTTGACGGTCTTGAGGGCTTGGCCGTCGCCGGGCTTGTCGCCCACGACGGTCAGTGTGGACGCCAGCAGTTCCAGCGCGGGGGCTGCCTTTTCGCGCGCTTCGAGGGACGCGCCGACGACGATCAGCAGGTCGCCTTCGCCGGCACGCTTGGGGCCGCCGGACAAAGGTGCGTCAACGAGGTCCACGCCGTATTCGGCCAGCTTGGCCACGGTGGCGGGGATGGCTTCGGTGCCCACGGTGCTGCCCAGGATGACGACGGCGCCGGGCTCCAGCACGGAGGCCACGCCGTTCTCGCCAAAGAGGACGTCGTTGAGCTGCTCGCCGTTGCGGACCGCCAAGAGCACCGCGTCGGCACCCTTGGCCGCCTCGCGGGCCGAGGCGAAGGTGGCGATGCCGGCCTCTTCAGCGAGCTTCAGGCGCGGCTCGGCGATGTCGAAGCCGTGGACGGTCAGCTGGGAAGCAAGGCGCGTGGCCATGGGCAGGCCCATGGCGCCCAGGCCCAGGACGGTGACGGTGTAGTTGCTGGTCATGGTGTTCTCCTGTGAACGGTTAGAAAGTGGCGCTGAGCTTGCGGGTGACTGCGGCGAGTGACTGGTCATCCCCCACGTTGCCGGCGAAGACGATGTACGGGATACCCTTGGCGGGGCCGTCAACGGGCTCCCAGAGGGAGACGATGCCCGGCAGCATGGGGCCGCGGACAATGGCGTGGCGGATTTCCAAGCCGTGCGCGGCGACGTCCGAGGAGGTGATGCCGCCCTTGGCGATGACGAACCGCGGCGGGAAGGTCTTCAGCGTCCGGTTCACCACGGCGACGACGGCGGCAGAAACAGTGCGCGCGATCCGCAGGCTTTCGGCGGGGTCGTCCGCCTTGATGAGCAGCCGGCTGGTGTGGACGATGACGTCGCCGCTGTGAAGGGCCTCGACGACCGTATCCACGGTCTGGTCCAGGTGGGCGTCCGCATCCGGGCCGAGGAGCTTTTCGACGTCGATCTCAACGATGCGGGCGGAGCTGTGCTGTTCCGTCAGCGCCTTGAGCTGGCGGGTGGTGACGCCGACGTGTGATCCGACGACGATGAGGCCGCCGGCCTCGGAGGGGGTGTTGCCGGCGTAGGCCTCGGCGCCGCTGAGTTCGGTGCGGATTTCCTGGCCGATCCGGGCACGGACGAACGGCGGGCCCACGCGGTAAAGGAGCTTCTTGCCGCGCCGCTCCGCTTCTTCCAGGCCGAGGGACAGGGCACGGAGGTCGTTTTCGGTGACGATGTCCGCCACGATCGGGGTGGAATCCGTGGCGGCTTCGATGGCGTCGGCGATGGCGTGGGCGGAGATGGCTGGGTCCTGGGCAGCCCCGCCGGCGCGGATGATGTTGAGGTCCAGGACGATGACCGTGTCCGCTGGGAACCGGCCCTTGGACTTCTCCTCGACGTATTTGGCCATCACGGAGGTGGAAAAACCGAAGGTGGCATCCTTGGCGAATTCCGTCTCGGACACGGGGATGAGGGTGCCGGCCGCGTCCCCGGTGCCGCGCATGTAGTGGACGCCGCCGATGGTGACCCGCCCGGCGTCCGGGAAGGCAGGGACCAGCACAACGCCGTCGGTCTTTTCCCCGCTGACCTCTGACACCGTAACGGCAATGACGTCCGGTTCCAGCGGGTAGTGGCCGCGGAGGGTGGAATCGCTGCGGCTGACGAAGCCAAGGCTTAGCTCCCCGGGAGACCCCGCCGCGGTGAGCGCATTGCGCACCACTTCTTCATTGCGGGCAGCGGCTTCAGCAGGGTCCAGGCTGCGGGTATTGGTCAGGACATAAACGGCTGGCTTGGACTGCCCGAAGGCCCAGATGAAGTCCTCCACGTCCCAGCGGGTGAGCACCGGCAGATCTGCCACGGACTGCGTTCCGGTGGGGTCGTCGTCGAGCACGACCAGTACGCGCGGGGTTTCCGCGTTGGCGGCGGCCAAGGTGCTGGCCACCAGTTCGGCGGGAATCGGGACCTCGGCCGGGTACGCGGCCAGGACGTCTGCTTCAAGCGTCACAATGCACTCCGTTGTGTATCGATCCTCGCGGATCCTGATGTAAAGGTATCTGTAAGATGTCAGACATCTTGCATTTGGTTGCTAGTGTGGCACAGGACATAACGACGCGCAAGTAGACTTGTCAGACATATCCAATGACGGAAACAACGGGGGCAGCATGGCGAGGCAATCACTGGTGGGCCAGGTGGCGGACGAGCTCCTGGACCGCATCATTGCCGGTGAGTTCCCGCCCGGCGCCACCGTCCCCGGAGAGCATGAGCTCAGCGCCCGGCATGAGGTCAGCCGGATGACGGTCCGCGAGGCAATGAAGACGCTCCAGGCGCAGCGGATCCTGAGCGTCGAGCGGGGACGGGGCACCTTTGTGAACCCGCTCAACCGCTGGGCGTCGCTGGAAGCCGTGCTGCGGGCCGCTTCCGAAGGCAAGAATGAGGCTGATGCCTCCATCCAGCTCATCGAGCTGCGGCGGATGCTGGAAACGGGCGCATGTGAACTGGCGGCGGGACGAATCAGCGACGCTGACATCCAGGCCCTGTATGGCTACGTGGCTGCGATGCGTGCCGCCCATGATGTCAACGACGTGGCTGCATTCGTGGACGCGGACCTGGCCTTCCACGACCTGATCCTGCATGCCTCCGGGAACGTTTTTGTGGCTGTGCTGTTCGAGCCGCTGCACCGGGTCCTGGAAAAGCGGCGCACCGAAACCTCAGCTTTCCGCGAGATCCAGGAGCACGCGATCGGCCATCACCAGAACATCGCCGAGGCGCTGGAATCCCGCGATCCCGTGCGCTCGCGGCAGGCCATGGATGCCCATATGCAACAGACCCTGGACGACCTCAGGAACCTGGTCCTCGAGGCGAAGTAGCCAGTCCAGCCTGGGGGCGGTGCGGAACATCCGGATAAGGGCTGGTCAACGTTCCGGCGGTGCCACTAGTCTTCAAGGACCGCCCGCAACCGGGAGCACCGTTGATCACGAGGAGCGAAGTTGTCCAACCACACGTACAGCATTTCTGAAATCGTCGGCACATCGGACCAGGGAGTGGACGACGCCGTCCGCAACGGGATCGCCAAGGCCTCCCAGACACTCCGCAACCTTGACTGGTTCGAGGTCAAGGAAATCCGGGGCCATCTGGAAGAGGGCAAGATCGCGGACTGGCAGGTCACCATCAAGATCGGTTTCCGACTCGAAGAACATTAAGTCCCGCTCAGCTGGCCCGCAGTTAACGTCGACAAACCCGATCTTGGAGACGTTGGCTGCGGGCCGGTCCGCTTGTAGCCACTTCGCCTTTAACTAGTTCGCCGAGACCGCGCCGGCCGAGCGCCGCCGCCAAGCGGTTGGAACGCCGTCGAACGCTGGAAACACGTGTCCTTCGAAGAAGGACAGCACGGTGTGCGGGTCATGGTCCGGGCTCCAGAGGCCCGAGGCCGGGCAGTGCGAGCCAGTGGCCGTGGAGGGGGCGCCGGCGGCGGCAGCCTGGCGTTCCTTGAGCAGTGCGATGCGTTTCATCGTTGAGACCATCCTTGGAGGAGAAACCTTGTTCCTCCAGCCTAGGAAAAGCGCAATCTTTCCCCAATGGGCTCGTGGCCAGAAACCCGTGCCCTCACTGGCCAAAAGTCCAATGGCTCCGGCCGCTGTCACTCCCTGGTTTCGGCCGTGGCCGGGGCGGAGCTGCGGCCGGATTCCCGCTCGGCCGCCGGCCCGTGCGCTCCCAGGCTGCCGAGCAGTGCAAGGGCGTCGGCGGACGGCGAACCGGCCCTGGCCGAATACACCCGAAGCGCCTGGGCGGGATCGTCAGGGAGGACAAGGTTTTCGAAGTTCAGCTCCAGGTCCCCGACGGCGGGATGGTGCAGCCGCACGTTTCCCGCCGACCGCGTGGCCACCCGGTGCCCGGCCCACCATTGGCGGAAATGCTCGCTGTGGACCGCAAGTTCGCCCACCAGCTGGTTGGCCTGGGCATCGTTGGGGTGCCGGCCTACGTCCAGCCTCAACGCTCCGGCCGCTTCGGCCGCCACGGTTTTCCAGTCGCGGAAAAGCTCACGGGCGGAAGGATCAAGAATGAGCCAGCGGGTCAGGTTCCGCTCGGCGGCCGGCAGCGCGGGGAAATCCGCAAACAGCAGGAAGGCCATCCTGTTGCCGGCCAGGACGTCACTGCGCCGGCCCAGCACCATGGCCGGCACGTCACCCATCGCGTCAAGGAGTTGGCGCAGCGCCGGACGGACAGCCTGGGCGCCCGGGGCGCTGGACCGCGCGGATCCTGCACAGTTTTCCAGCAGGTCCATCATGTGCGCATGCTCGCTGCCGTCCAGCCTCAGTGCCCTCGACACTGCTTCAAGGACGGTCCGGGACGGATGGATGTTCCGGCCCTGCTCCAGCCTGACGTAGTAGTCGGTGCTGACCCCTGCCAGCCGGGCGACTTCTTCGCGGCGGAGGCCGGGAACCCTGCGGGCACCGGAGGTGGGCCCCGCCCCGGCATCCTCAGGGCTCAGGCGGGACCGCATGGCTTTGAGGAATTTTCCGAACTCGGCGCTTTGACCCATGCAGACCATTGTGCCCGGCATGGTGGTTCTCTTCTACAACGAAGGTAGGACTGCGAGTCCTAGGAAAAACAGAATCAGGTTCCCCTGCTGATTTCCCGGCCAAAAGTGCATAGGCTCGAAAGCGAGCCAGCGGAAACCGCTTTCTCCCGTCGAGCCACCGGCACCCCCACCCCAGCATGTTTCAAGGAGTCCCAATGTCAGAGCTGACACTGAACAACGGCGTCACCATCCCGCAGCTTGGTTTCGGCGTCTTCCAGGTACCGCCGGAGGACACGCAGCGGACGGTGGAGGACGCCTTCGAGGCCGGATACCGCCATATCGACACGGCCGCTGCTTACCGGAACGAAGCCGGCGTGGGTGCGGCGATCGCGGCCACCGGCATTCCCCGCGAGGACATCTTTGTCACCACCAAGCTCCGGAACGGCGAGCAGGACCGCGCGCAGGAAGCGTTCCAGAACAGCCGCAAGGCCCTTGGCCTCGACTACGTTGACCTCTACCTCATCCACTGGCCGGTCCCGTCGCAGGACTTGTACGTCCAGGCCTGGAAGGAGATGGAGCGCCTCTACGAGAACAACCAGATCCGCGCCATCGGCGTCTCCAACTTCCTCGCCGAGCACCTGGACAACCTGCTGAAGTCCTCGGAGATCGTCCCGGCCGTGAACCAGATCGAGCTGCACCCCAGCTACCAGCAGGCAGACCTCGCGGCCAAGTGCCGCGGCCTTAGCATCGCAGTGGAGGCCTACAGCCCGCTGGGACAGGGCGGCGACCTTAACGGCGATGCGGTGACGGGCATTGCCAACGCCCACAACGCCACCCCGGCGCAGGTGGTGCTTGCCTGGCACCTGGCCCAGGGCAATATCGTGATTCCCAAGTCCAGCCAGTCCGCCCGGATCCGGGAGAACTTCGCGGCGTCCGCCCTTACCCTCTCTGAGGATGAGCTTGCCGCCATCAGCGCCCTTGAGTCCGGTGCCCGCGTCGGCGCCGATCCCGCCGTCGCCGCCTTCACCCAGCTGTAGCACCCCAGACCAAAGGATCCAGTCATGCAATACACCCACCTGGGCCGTTCCGGCCTGAAAGTTTCCCGCCTGTGCCTGGGCACCATGAATTTTGGTCCGCAGACGGAGGAAGCGGATGCGCACGCCATCATGGATTCGGCCCATGAGCAGGGCATCAACTTCTTCGACACCGCCAACGTCTATGGCGGGGCCGGCCACCGCGGCTGGACGGAGGAAATCATTGGCCGCTGGTTCGCCAAGGGGGGCGAGCGCCGCGAGCACACGGTCCTGGCCACCAAGCTTTACGGGACCATGACGGACCGGCCCAACGAGTCCAAGCTCTCCGCCTTGAACATCCGCCGCGCCCTTGACGCCAGCCTGAAGCGCCTTCAGACGGACTACATCGACATCTACCAGTTCCACCACATCGACCGGGACACCCCCTGGGACGAAATCTGGCAGGCCATCGAGGTGGCGGTCCAGCAAGGCAAAATCCTCTACTCGGGCAGCAGCAACTTTGCCGGTTGGCACATTGCCCAGGCCCAGGAAGCGGCCAGGCGGCGCAACTACACCGGCCTGGTCAGCGAGCAGTCCATCTACAACCTGTTCATGCGCCAGGTGGAGCTGGAAGTAATTCCGGCCGCACAACAGTATGGGTTGGGGCTCATCCCCTGGTCGCCGCTGCAGGGCGGCCTCCTGGGCGGTGTGCTGAAAAAGGAGCGCGACGGCGTCCGCCGCACCGAGGGCCGCGCGGCCGAAACGCTGAAGAAGCACGAAGACCAGATCCGGCAGTACGAGGATTTCGCCGATGAGCTGGGCCACGAGCCGGGCGACATTGCCCTTTCCTGGCTCCTGCACCAGGCTGCCGTCACGGCACCCATCGTGGGACCGCGGACCCAGGAACAGCTCGACGCCGCCGTCCGGGCATTGGACGTAACCCTGGACGCCGACACCCTTAAGCGGCTGGACGACATCTTCCCGGGGCACCGCACGGCACCGGAAGACTACGCGTGGTGAACCCACCCATCCCTGACGCCGGCACGGTGGCGCCGAGGAGCATCCTTTTCCTCGGCGGCACCGGCGTCATCAGCGCGGCGGCGGCACAACGCGCCGTCGAGCTGGGACACCGGCTGACCATCCTCAACCGGGGCCGGTCCACAACGCCGGTCCCGGAGGGGGCCGAAACCCTCACCGCGGACGTGCGGGACGCCTCCGCGGTCCGCGCAGTGCTGGCCGGACGCGATTTCGACGCCGTCGCGGACTTCATCACGTACACCCCTGACCATGCCAAGGCCAGCTTGGACCTGTTCACGGGCCGTACCGGGCAGTACGTGTTCATCAGCTCCGCCTCCGCTTACCAGAAGCCGCCCACCCGGCTTCCGATCCGCGAGTCGACGCCCCTGAAGAACCCGTTCTGGCAGTATTCACGGGACAAAATAGCCTGTGAGGAACTGTTCTACCAGGCCTACCGGGAGCAGGATTTCCCGCTCACCGTGGTGCGCCCTTCCCACACCTATGACCGCACCAAGATCGCCATGGTGGGCGGCTGGACGGACATCCACCGGATGCGGGCGGGACTGCCGGTCATGGTGCACGGTGACGGGACCTCGCTGTGGACGCTGACGCACAGCAAGGACTTTGCGAAGGCTTTTGTGGGGCTGCTTGGCCTGCCGCAGGCGGTAGGCGAGAGTTACACCATCACCTCCGACGAGTACATGCCGTGGAACCAGATTTACCGGCTGTTCGCCCGCGCCGCTGGTGTTGCGGACCCGGAGCTGGTGCACGTTGCCTCCGAAACCATCGCCGCGCACAGCGAGGACCTGGGCGCGAACCTGCTGGGCGACCGCTCCCACTCAGTGATATTCGACAACACCAAGATCAAGTCCTTGGTCCCCGGCTATTGCGCCACCATTCCCTTCGCCGACGGTGCCCGGGAAATCGTGGACTGGCACGACAGGAACCCTGGCCTCCAGGTGGTGGACCGGCAGTTCATGGACCTCAGCGACCGGTTGACCGGCTGGGCCAGGCAGGGTGCCTAAGCAGGCGGCGCTTTCCACTATTCTGCGTATTCAAGGGCCAGGACGGGACGATCCGGGAGAGACTGTTGGAATGACACTTGCACCGCTGATCAAACTCAATGACGGCTACTCCATTCCCCAGGTGGGCCTTGGCACCTGGCCGCTGGACGACGACCAGGCGGCCACCGCCGTCGTGCAGGCCCTGGAAGCCGGATACCGGCACATCGATACCGCCGTGAAATACGGCAACGAGCAGGGCGTGGGCAACGGTATCCGGGCCGGCGGCGTGGACCGTGCCGAGCTGTTCATCACCACCAAGCTGGATGGCCAGTTCCAGGGGAACGACAGGGCGGTGGAAGGACTGGAAGGGTCACTGAGGCGGCTGGGGCTCGATTATGTGGACCTGCTGCTGATCCACTGGCCCTTGCCTGCCCGGGACGAGTACATCTCCACGTGGAAAACTTTCGAGCGGCTCCAGGCGGAGGGAAAAGTGCGCTCCATCGGCGTTTCCAACTTCAAACCCGCCCACTTGGAGCGGCTGATGGCCGCAACGGAAGTGGTCCCCGCCGTCAACCAGATCCAGCTGACTCCGGCGGTCACCCGCGCTGCCGAGCGGGAATTCCACGAAAAACACGGCATTGTCACGGAGTCCTACAGCCCGTTGGGAGGCGCCGGGGCCAACCTCCTCGGTGCGCCCATCCTTTCCCAACTTGCCGAAAAGCACGGAAAAACGCCCGGCCAACTGGTCCTTCGCTGGCATGTTCAGAACGGAATTGTAACGATTCCGAAAACGGCGAATCCGGACCGGATGAGGGAAAACCTGGACATCTTCGATTTCGCCCTGGATCCGCAGGATCTAGCGGAATTATCCGTCCTGGATGAAGGTCCCGGTGCAGGCAATGATTCCGACGTGACGGGGCACTGAAAGGGGCCTGAAGAGGGCCTTTCCATGAACCCGGGGTTGGCAAACAGATAGTAAGCATGATTACTATTGAGGCAGAAGGATGAAGTGCTTCCGGGATCCGGAGGCCTCCTTTACTTAGGAAGAGGAACGAAAAATGGGATTTCTTGCATTTCTGATTCTCGGACTTATTGCTGGTGCGATCGCTAAGGCGATCCTCCCGGGCCGGCAGGGTGGCGGCTGGATCATCACCCTCGTCCTGGGCGTCGTTGGAGCACTCCTCGGCGGCTGGATCGGCGGAATGATCTTCGGCAGCGGACTGCAGGAGTTCTTCTCCCTGCAGACGTGGCTGCTGGCCATCGGCGGTGCGCTTATCGTGCTGCTGGTTTACGGCATGGTCACCAAGCGCGGCGCGCGCGGCTAAATCCCGCGCTAGCCAGGAAACCGGCCCGGGGACAACATCCCCAGGCCGGTTTTCCTATCTCCCGGCCTCTCTGGCCGGAAGTGAAACCTTCTCAGTGAGCAGGAGTTCAGCATGAAAAACAAACTTCTTTTGGGCGTTGGAATTGCCGCCGGATATGTGCTTGGTTCGCGTTCCGGCCGCGCCGCTTACGACAAGCTCAAGGCCCGTGCTGCGGGCATTTGGGACAGTAAGCCTGTACAGGACAAGGTTGCCGTTGCCACGGAGGCCATCAAGGAAAAGGCTCCCGAGGTCGCGGATCAGCTGAGTGAAGCCGCCCGGCGGGCGGGTACGGTGATTGGCTCGGCAGTGCACCGTGAAGGCTCCTCCGGTTCCTCCGGTGAGGCAAAGTCTTCGGCGTCGCCCTCAACGTCCGACGGCGCCACGACGGCGGGTGCTTTCGGCACCTCAGTTCCGGGTACTTCGGCCGGGGCCTCAGGCACCGGCACTTCAGGCACCCTGGGTGGCGACGACCTTGGCGAGGACCACATCCCCGCGCATTCCACCCACCCGGAAACCCTGAACCTCGGCACCTCCGACGAGACCGATTCGAAAGCCTAGCCCGGCATCCCGTCCGGCCTGCAGTGGCCGGTAGCACTTGACAGCGGGAAACTGGCAGGTTTGTGCTACAACTGAATGGCTTTGCTGGCCGTCGCGATCCTTGGGGGACGCGGCGGCCAGCGACGTCTCGGCTGAATTTGCCAGTCAGGGGGTTCCTCCTTCCCGTTCCTTAGCGGTTTTTTCCCCCTTGCTTTAAGCGTCCGGGTGACGCACCTCCCCCGGTTTTTCCACATAGCGCATTCAGCAGCGTTTTTTGTCAGTGGTCGTTGGCAGAGTTATCCCATGGAGGCCATTGGGGAGCACCTTGAGGAGTTCGGCGGTTTAGCTGCCCTGCCCTCCAGCGCTGATCCCCTGCCTCCTGGCACTCGTATTCGTGCCCGCGCTGACTCGTTTCCTCGGGGCACAAAGATTCAAACCAGCGGCAGCACATCTACAGCCGGAAGGCTCCCTGCGAGGCATGGTCGCCTTCAGGCCGTACCCGCGGACAGCACCCCGCCTCCCGTCGGCTCCGAAATACTCCCGGCTCCCGCAGGCCCGGAAATGCTCCCGATATCCGGTGGTGCGGAAGCGAACGAATTGTCATCGCTGGGCCTCGCCGGCCTCGGGAATCGGCTCAACGGCGTCGCCGCGGAGGCCGCAGAGGCCTTGCGAGGAGCCAGCTACCCGGCGGTTGCTCAGTTCGCGGGTCACATTGAGGAGTTCGCGCGGACTATTGAGCACCTTCAGCTGCTTGCCGTCGGCGCCGTGGACCGGACGCGTACGGAAGCGATCGCCGCAGCCGCAGCTGCGCGTGCCAACCGTTCCCGTTCGTGGGTCACCGGCTGGAACAACGGCGCCGAGACCCTGGACGAAACCGACGCCGACTGGCCGGCACCTGCCACCCCGGCTGCCTGCCCTGACGCGACCGGCCCTGCAAGCAGCGCCGGGCAGGTCGTGACCTCCCCGGCCGACGACGGGTGCAGGAACACGGCCGAATTCCTCCGTCTTCGGCTCCGTATCCCCCTGCGTGAAGCCCGCCGCCGCCTCGCCCTGGCCCACCAGACTTTGCCGGGGACCAGCCTCACCGGCGAACCCCTCGCACCGGCACGGCCACGCTTGGCCACCGCCCTCACCCCAGTAACCGGTCGCGTCCCCGAGCAGGGAAAGTCCTCCTCGCCGGTGGTGTCCTCCTACGCCAGCACCATTATTGCCACCGCACTGGACCGGCTCGAGCGGTTCACTACACCCGAGGCCCTGGACTTGATCGAGAGGGACCTCACCAGCGCCGCAGTTACCGCCGACCCCGATTTCCTGGCCAGGCTCGTCCAACGCTGGACTGAGGCCATCGGCGCTGACGGCGCCGAACCCAGCGAAGAAGCCCTCCGCCGCAACCAAGGCGCCTTCCTCCGCAAGCCGCGCCACGGCCTGCACCACGTTGAAATCTTCGCGACCACCGAACAATACGAACACCTCCTTACCGCCATGAACGCCGCCACCAACCCCCGCACCACAACCAACTCCAGGGGCACGGCCACACACACCGCCGCCAACACCAGCCCCGGCGCCGCAACCAGCCGAGGCACCACCAGCAGCATGGGCGAGGAGAGCAGCATGGGCGCGGAGAGCAGCATGGGCGAGGAAAGCACAGAGGGGCCGGGTTCCTGTACTGCCAACAGTGTGGGGTTGGCTGGAGACAGCACCGGCCATGGTGCCGTCTGGAACGACACCCGCGAAGGCACCGGCCCGGACCTGGAACGGCGTACCAGGCCCCAACAACAACTCGACGGCATCATCGGCACCGTCAAAGCTGGCCTCACCACCAACGCCCTGCCAGCCACCGGCGGCAACCGGCCCCAAATCATCGCCACCATCAACTACAAAGACCTCTTCCCCCACCTCCCCTCCGCAGAGCAAGGAGCCAGCACAACAGACCCGGGAGCAGGCGCTGCAGGAACGGGAACAGGAGAGGGAACCAACCCAAAGGTCTGCGAAGGACCACGCACGCTGTCCCGGCCGGGAGACTCGTCAGGAACCCGCAAGGTGTCCGGGACAGGCAGTGGGTCCGGGACAGGCAGTAGGTTAAGCACGGGGCAGCTGTCAGGGACGGGAAACTTCGCCTTCACAGGTCCCGTCGCCGCCGAAACGCTGCGCAAAATTGCCTGCGATGCCGACATCATCCCCGCGCTCCTCGGCACCAACGGGGAGATCCTGGACCTCGGCCGGAAAACCCGGCTTTTCACCGCGGCCCAACGCCTCGCACTCATCGCCCGCGACCAAGGCTGCACCTTCCCCAACTGCACCATCCCGGCGCCGTGGTGCGAAGCCCACCACATCACCTACTGGTCACAAGGCGGACCCACAAACCTGGATAACGGGACAAATTGTTAATAGGACCTCTAAAAAGCCCATGGGTAGGATCGAACGTCTCATCCGACGTTTGTCACTGGGGGCGAGATGAACGGCCTCACTCAACAGACTGTCGAAACCGACTACATAGTCGGCGCCGGGTACGCTTGCCGACATGAGTATAAAAGCCGTGTTTTTTAGAGATTGTCCATGGTGCGGTGTTAAGCACGCAGCCATGTCCCCTATGTGGTCCCGAATGGCAGTTCGAGATGCAAATAACAATCAGCGGTCTTGGGTCGCTATGGCTTGTCCGCGCTGCGGTGGTCTTATAACCGTTGAGGTGCAGGTAACTTCGTTCCACCACCTGTCCGATAATCAGCCGATCCCTGACGAACTTGATGGGTATGAAGTTCGGGCAGTTCCTGAACTGGACCGAAAGCAGTATCAGATCAACCATTTGCCAGAGGACGTTGCCAGATTCTTCTCCGATGCAATTGTAGTGATGGAAGCTGGCGTTCCGGACGCGGCAGCCGTACAACTCAGGCGCACGCTTGAAGCCGCAGCGGCGCATAAAGGCGCCAGTAAGAAGACGCTTGTTCAAAGTGTTGAGCAGATGATGGCGGACGGGCTGGTAACACGAGATTTTCGAGACGTCCTCACACACGTTAGAAAACTGGGTAATATCGGCGCTCATGCTTCGGACGAGAAGCTAACAGCCACCGAGGTAGACAGGGCTTTAAGTTTTACAACTCAATTCTTGAGAAATGTATTTGAGGTGCCCGGCGAACTCGAGCTTCTCGTTGCTGAATCCGCGAGTGATGAAGCAGCAAATGCGACCGCTGAGGTTTAAATAAGGAGAGGCGAGGAGGCGCCGCGAAAGCGGCGCCTCTTTACTTGAAATAGCAACATAACTCGGACTCCTCGTATGGGAGCCACAGCAACTGCCCGGGTGGGGCTTAGGGGAGAATAGTTGCCATGACTAGAGAACTCGTGCTTCCCCAGGACTTCAGTGATTACGCCTGGGAAGTTGAGTCGAAAGGTTACTTCGACGCCGCTGTGCGTCTCGGCGATTCGCTGATACCTGTGAGCTTCTATGACCCAGTCCGCTTGCAACAAGAAATTGCGGACGACATCGAGTCTGATCGTCTATTCACAATTAGGCGCTTGCTCGTTATTGAGGTAGTCACTGTCGAGAACATGAAATGGGCCGTCGCCGAAGCAGCGGATGACTTCTTTACATAAGCGAAGCTGATCCGGCGCCCTAGCTACCTACGACCACCGTTGCACTGGGGTTCTGGTGTTCCCCTCGGCAGCGACGCGGCGGCAGCGGGTGTCCGCGGCAAGGGACGCAGCGCCCGGAGGACGCTTAGCGTCCGAGGACGAACGGTTCCGCGGCAGGTAGTGACAGCCGTGTAATTCGTGTGGCAAGATGGGCGCATTGCAGGACCCGGCAGAACCAACTCAGGGCCGGTATAGATACTTAGCAGGTGGCCTTCCTGAGGGGTCGAGCAGCGTGGTAGGCCCGCGTCCATTAGGAATGCTCACGGTTAAACGACAGAGTTGGGCCCGCCGGAGCGAGACCGGATGCTGAGGCCCCTGTCGATCATCAACTCATTTTTGTCAGTGGACCTTGGCGATTCCTTTGTCGGTTTCGTTCTCTTGGGGTCCCATGTCTTCGTCAGCAATCAATACTTCTCTTGGCCGACTTATCGCTGCTGATGCCGGCTGGTTCTTCTCGTTGTATCCGGATGCCGGCGAGGGCGGCGGCGGGTTCCGGTCGTCGTACAAACCAAACCGGGCCTTCGTGGCAAAAGGTGCTGCTGCCGATCCTGAGCGTGCAGCTGCCGAGGCCGGGAGACGTGCGGGGTCCAAGCTCAGGCGCTATTGCGCGGCGAACCGTCTCAACCGTCTTGGGACGCTGACCTATGGCGGTGGTGGTTGTCATGATCCGCAGGAACTGCGCTCACATTTGGGTCAGTTTTTCCGGGACCTGCGCGCTGGTCTGGGTGGTGAAGCGTTGCCGTACGCGTGGGTTCCTGAGTGGCATAAGACGGATCATGGCCTGCACGCTCACTTTGCTGTAGGCCGGTATATCCACCGCAAGCTAATCAAGGAGGCTTGGGGCCGCGGACATGTACATATCAAGCTGCTGGGTGACTTGCCGGTCGGTTCCGGGGCGTTGTCGGAGGCACGAAGAGCTGCCGGATATCTGTCCAAGTACGTCTCCAAGAGCTTCACGGAACCGTCTTCCCGCGTGTTTGGGCTGCACCGTTACGACGTGGCGCAGGGATTCCAACCGGTCAAGCTCGCCCTGAGCGGCCACTCCCCCGGCGATGTTCTCACCCAGGCTTCTGACTACTTGAACGGGCCTCCGGTGACGCAATGGTCTTCGGCCTCCGTGGAGGACTGGGCGGGTGCCCCTGCTATCTGGGCGCAGTGGGGTGCATGATGGTCGATCAGCGGGTGCTTGCTGAGTGGGTGGAGGCCACGTGCGCTGCCCAGGGTGTTCCGGTTCGGGTGACTGATCCCGGTGTTCTTGCCCGGGTTGGCGTACTTATGGGCGCCGCGCCCGGAACGGACGGACGCGGCAGCGGCCGGAGTACCGCCGCGGCGTCATAGCTGCCACACGGGCTGGATCCGTGCCGGGTCCAGTGACCGTGCCCCGGGTGTTCCGGGCAGAATGGTCGCATAGTCCAGGACGGCTTTGATGATCGCAGCCTGCCGGTCAAGGTTCAGCGTCTCCCACTTCTCTTTCAGCTGGCCACCGGTGCCGATCAGGCCGTCTAGTGCTGTCGAGTTTGACGCCTGCGCCAGCTGCCGCTCGGTGGCCTTAATTCTGGTTTCAATGGGGCCTCGTGCGGCCTTCCACTCCGCGCTCGAGATTTCTTTCGCGGCCCAAAGTTCAGACAGTTCCTTCATCTGGTTTCGGTCCTCTTCCAGCGACCCCAGTAATGTGCTTTGTCGGTCGTCGGCTGCGCGGCGGCCTTGCAGCGTTTCGGACATCTCGGTCGTATCGAGACGCATAAGCACCCCCGCGGCAAGGAACTCTTCCAGTGGGGCGGCAACGATAGCAATCCCGCCGCAACCTCCATGGTCAGGTCCAGAGAGACACACGTAACGGCGGGTGTCGACACGAACAGCGGAGAACAGCTTATTTCCGCATTTGCCGCACCTCAACAGCCCGGACAGCACATACCGGCGCGGTGCTCGGGTGTTCGTGCGCCTTTTGGTTTCGAAGTGGCCAAGAATCTGCTGGCGTTGTTCGGGCGTGATGATCGCTGGCCATTGAGCGGTCGCGACCACGACTCCTTTGTGTTCCCTCAGCCCTGCAATTCTTCCGGATTTGAGTATCGCGTTCAGTGTCATTGTTTGCCACTGGCCACCGGCAGTGGTCTGCACCCCTGCCTCGTTGAGCCAGACACAGATGGAACGTGATGATTCCCCGGCCAGGAACCGGGCCACAGCCTGCCGAAGAATTTCCGCCTCGGCCTCGATGACCGTCATACGGTCCTGCTCGTATCCGAACGGGCGGTGGTGTCCACCGTTCGGTAGTCCTTGTTCCGCGGTTTGACGGGCCTTGCGTTGGAGTCGCTGGGACTTCCGGCCGGATTCTTTGGAGGCAATCGCTGCCAGAATGCGGGCCATGAACAGGCCGTCATCGTTGCCGAGATCAATGTCCGCTGTCACGGATTTAACCTGTGTCACCCCGGCCTGCTCACACAGCCGGGTGAACTGCTCCAACTCCATCGGCTGCCGGGTCAACCGGTCCATGTTGTAGACGATCACGGCGTCCCGGTAGCCTCCGGCGAGATCATCAAGCATCCGCTGGTACTGCGGCCTGGGCTTACCTTTGAAAGCGCTGATGTCGTTGTCGACGTACTCTTCGCACACAGTTCAGCCGTGATCGGCGGCGAGCTTTCGGCAGTCCTCCAGCTGGCGCGTCACGCCCAGGGCCTCCCCCGTCTGGTCTGAGGAGATGCGGGCGTAGATCGCGGCCGAGCGGGGCTTCTTCATGGGGTCAGACTAACAAAGCGTCAGTAACGGCGCACTCCTATGCGCACATCACCACCACCTCATACACAAGGAGCAGTGGACCATCGCCACCCGCCATGGCACCCCCTGGTTCATACCCCCACGCCACATCGATCCTCACCAGAAACCCCAACAGAACCGATACTTCAAACTACCCCCGCCTCCTGCGGCGCCCCGGGCATGAGGAGCCCAAGGGCGCAATCACTCCGGTGGGGCAAGCTTAAGAGGTGCCAACGCCGGCACAGCCAAGCTTAAGAGGCGCCGAAACCGGCGCTGCCAATAACCACCGTGCCGTTGAGTTCGTCCGAGTGGACTATCCGGACGGTTAGGCCTGACGCAGCCACAATGGATGCTGTTCCCTCAGCCTGCTGCTCACTGGTCTCAATGAGCAGATGCCCGTTGGAGGAGAGCCAGTCCAGGGCACCGGCTGCCACGCGACGGTGAAAGTCGAGCCCGTCCGCGCCGCCGTCGAGTGCTGTCCGCGATTCATGAAGACGGGCTTCCGGCGGCATGGTTCGTATCGCATCTGTGGGGACATAGGGGGCATTAACGGCCATGACATGCACCCGGCCCTGGAGCTTGCGCGGGAGCGCTGAGAACAGGTCCCCTTCGTACACGTGTCCGCCCACCGCTCCCACGTTGACGCGGGCGCACTTCACGGCCTCCGGGTCCACGTCCCCGGCATGCAGCTCGGCGCCGGGGGCCCGCCGGGCAATGGCCGCACCAACTGCTCCAGACCCGCAACACAGGTCAACGACAACTCGGGGACAAGGAAAGCGGCCGGCCTGCAGCAGTCCCACTGCCTCATTGACCAGCAGGTGGGTCCGGCGCCGGGGCACAAAAACCCCCGGATTCACCGCCATGCGGTGTCCGTCGAAGTCGGCCCAGCCAATAATGTACTCCAGGGGTTCGCCGGAGGTGCGCCGGGCAACCCAACCAGCAAGTGCCGCAGCGCTGGACGCCTCATTGACCAGCAGCCCCGCCTCATCCTCGGCGAAAACACAACCGGCGGCCCGCAATGCGGAAACTATGGCGGCAAGAGTGAGGGGTGCGGATGTCCCGGAAGCCGGCATAGGCACTCCGATCTACGAGCTACGAGCCGGCTTTCTCTGGGCCGGCGGACCTGGGGCGGATGGTGTCCAATGCTAATCCGCAATTACACCGCACGGCAGCACCTTGTTGGCAGTATGGACCTATGACTTCACCTGCCCAGTACGGCCTTATATGGACCGGCACCTACACCTCCGACGGAGGCGGCCGCGCCGATGGCATCGGTGCCCTCGCCGCGCACAAGGACGGAAGCCTCGGATGGCTGGGGACGGCGGTGAAGGCAGATTCGCCGTCGTTCCTTGCCGTTCATCCCACGTTGCCCGTGGTGTACGCGGTAGGGGAACAGCGCGGGATGGTCCGGGCTTTCCGCCGCACCGGCGACTTTGGCCTGGAACCACTGGGAGATCCACAACCAGCCGGGGAAGCGGCGTGCCACGTAGCTGTGGACCCCCTGGGCCGCTTCATCACTGCAGCCTGCTGGGGTGACGGCCAGGTCCTGCTCTACGAACTGGATGGCGACGGCGGGATGACCGGCTGTTTCCCGGCGGCACCATCGGTGGATCCGCACGCCAGTCTCACCCCGGGTGAACCTCGGCAAAGCCGTGCCCACGCCAGCCTGATGCTGGCGGACGGACGCGTCATGACGACGGACCTGGGCCATGACACCCTTCGGGTCTGGAACTACGTGCCCGGCACCGGCCTGGTGGCTGACCACCAGGTAGCCCTCCCCTTCGGCAACGGTCCGCGCCATCTTGTGCAGCACCAGAACGGCAACGTGTTCGTGGTGTCCGAATACTCCGTTGAGGTGTTCGTCGTGCGGCCGGACGCGGGGACCTTCGAGCTGATCTTCCGTGGTCCGGCCACCTTCGGCGGCAAGGCTCCGGGCGACTCCGCCGCCGAGATCTGCCTTGGCCATGACGGCCGTTTCGCGTATGTGGGCGTTCGCGGCTCCAACATCATCAGCACCCTCGAAGTGGTGTCCGGTGGGACGGAACTGGTCCCGGTCAAGGACACGCCCAGCGGCGGAAACTGGCCGCGCCACCACCTTGTCAGGGGGACCTGTTTGCATGTCGCCCACGAGCGGTCGGACAACGTCGCAACGTTCGCCCTTGATGACGTGACCGGCATTCCCGCCAGGATGATCGACGACGTGCAGACCCCCTCACCGACTGCCTTGGTCCCTGCCTTGGCGCCCGCCAGCTAAACGTTCCGAGAAGGGGCCAGCGGGCGTAATCCAAGCGGTGGCGGCGGATCAAGGATCGCGCGGCCAAAACGCTGGAGTTATTCGGTGCAAGCGCTTACAGTTGTGGCGTGACTCACAGGAAGCACGCTTACCTGTTTGAGGCACGCAACGATTGCCGCCTGTTTCCCCGGCGGCAAGCCTGTACAGCAGCGCCGCTCCCAGGAAGGTCTCAGCCTTGATACACCGCACCCGTCCCAGCGCGCCCCCACGCGCCCGAACTTGTCCTACTCCCGCATTCCGTTACGCCGCCGGGCTGCTGGCAGCCGCCGTCGCCGTCTCGGCCGCAGTCCTCCCCGCCCAAGCCGCGCCTGGCCCGAAAGACCCAGGATCGGCGTCGGCCCTTCACTCACTCCGGGCCCCCGTAACGGACGAGAACTTCTACTTCGTGATGGCGGACCGCTTCAGCAACGGAAGCACCGCAAATGACCAGGGCGGCTTGGGCAGCGATCCCATGGTGTCCGGCTTCGACCCCACGAACAAAGGGTTCTACAACGGCGGAGACCTGGCGGGCCTGCTGGACAAAATCGACTACATCCAGGGCCTGGGCACCACCTCCATCTGGCTCACCCCCAGCTTCAAGAACAAGGCGGTACAGAAGGAGGACAACTCGGCCGGCTACCACGGCTACTGGATCACGGACTTCACCCAGATAGACCCGCACCTGGGCACCAATGCCGAGCTCAAGGCCCTCATCGACGAGGCTCACGCCCGCGGCATGAAGGTGTACTTCGACATCATCACCAACCACACCGCGGATGTCATCAGTTATCAGGACAAGGCACGCCAGGGGTACGTCTCCAAGGACGAAGCGCCGTACAAAACTGCGGACGGAGTGGAGTTCGATGACCGCGACTACGCCGGCTCGGAAAGCTTCCCGAAACTCGATCCACAAGTATCATTCCCCTACATTCCCGAGTTGACCGGCGAAGAGCAGAACCTGAAGGTTCCGGACTGGCTGAACGATCCCACGCTCTACCACAACCGGGGCGACACTACCTTCGCCGGTGAGGACGCGTACTACGGCGACTTCTTTGGCCTGGATGACCTCTTCACCGAGCACCCCAAGGTGGTCAGCGGGATGAAGGACATCTACAAGACCTGGATCGGGGACTTCGGCGTGGATGGCTTCCGGATCGACACCATGAAGCACGTCAACAACGAGTTCTGGCAGGATTTCGGCCCGGACGTCCTCAGTTATGCAAAGGCCCAGGGCAAGGACGAGTTCTTTATGTTCGGCGAGGTCTTTGATACCACCAAGAGCTTCACCTCCCAGTTCACCACCCGCAACCAGATGCAGGCAGTCCTGGACTTCCCGTTCCAGGAGGCAGCGCGGAGCTTCGCGTCCAAGGGCCAGAACACCCGGACGCTGGAGACCTTCTTCGCAGGCGATGACTGGTACACGGACGCAGACTCGAACGTGTACCAGCTGCCCACGTTCCTGGGCAACCACGACATGGGCCGCATCGGCAGCTTCGTCGCAGCGGACAACCCCGGAGCAACGGACGCCGAGAAGGTGGCCCGCGACCAGCTGGCCCACGAACTGATGTACTTCTCCCGCGGCAACCCCGTGATCTACTACGGAGACGAGCAGGGCTTCACCGGCCCTGGCGGGGACCAGGACGCCCGCCAGACCCTCTTCCGCAGCAGGGTGGAGGCATACCTCGACGACGACCTACTGGGCACCGACGCCACCCACGCCCAGGACAACTTCAATCCCGGGCACCCGCTGTACACGAAGATCAGCGAGCTTGCCGCACTCACCAAGGAGCACCCGGCCCTGCGGGACGGCGCCCACCAGCACCGTTACGCCTCCGACGGCGCCGGCATCTACGCCTTCTCCCGCACGGATGCGGAAGACCAGCGCGAGTACGTTGTGGCGCTGAACAACAGCGAACAGCCACAAACTGCCGAGGTGCCCACGTACATCGCCAAGCGCACCTATACCCGGATTTACGGCGAAGGCGCGGACGAGGCCAAAACCTCGGCGGACGGCAAGCTGACCGTCACCGTCCCGCCGCTTTCCGCCGTGGTGTACGAGTCGTCCGGGAGGATCCCGCACTCCAAGGCGGCGCCCGCCGTCGTCCTCCAGGAGCCGGCGCCTGCACAGGGTGACAACGGGCGCCTCAAGGTGACGGCCGACGTCGACGGCTCCTCGTTCTACGAGGTCACCTTCGAAGCCAAGGCAGCAGGCGGGGACTGGACGACCATCGGCACTGACGACACTGCCCCGTACCAGGTGTTCCACGACGTCGCGGCCTTCGACGCCGGCACGGCGGTGGAGTACCGCGCCACCGTCCTGGACAACGGCGGGCACACCGCCACGTCGCAGTCCCGCGCGGCAAGCGTTCCCGCGCCCGTCCTCACGCTGCAGAAACCGGAAGAGGGCAGCAACGTGAAAGGCTCGGTGGAGCTCAGCGCCACAGCCGATCCCGAGAAGGCAAGCCACGTGGTTACCTTCGAACGCAGCGTCGCCGGCGGCGCGTGGACCACGGTTGCCACCGACGAGTCCTCACCCGTCTACTCGGCCTCGGACGACATCTCGAGCCTTGAGGATGGCACCAAGGTGGCGTACCGGGCCACGATGGCCGGCCCCGGTTTCAGCGTGGCCAGTGACATCCGGACCGTCACGGTGGGCGACGCCCCGCAGCCGAATTCGGTGACCGTGGTCGGGTCCTTGAACCAGGCCATGGGTTGCACGGGCCAGTGGGATCCGACCTGCCCGAAGGCAATGATGACGCTGGACCCTGCCGACAAGGTCTGGCGGCTCACGGTGGATCTTGACCCGGGCCAGTACGAGTACAAGGCCGCGCTGAACGGCGGCTGGGCGGAGAACTACGGAGCCGGCGGCGCAGCCAACGGGCCGAACATCACGCTGGACCATCCCGGCGGCCCGGTGACGTTCCGCTATGACAACACCACCCACCTGATCACGGCCGTGTACGCCTCCCAACAGCCCGGCGCCGTTGCGGCTGCCGGGAGCATGAACACCGAAATGGGCTGCGCCTCGGACTGGGATCCCGCCTGCGACCAGGCGCAGCTGGCACTGGACCCGGCCGACCTCATCTGGAAGCTGGCCGTGCCGAACCTGGACGCGGGCACCTACGAGTTCAAGGCCGCCCTTGACCGGTCCTGGAACGTTAACTACGGCGCAGGCGGAGCCTCCCCCGGTGGCGACATTGTGTTCAAGCACGACGGCGGCCCGGTCACCTTCCGCTATGACCACGTCACCCACCTGATCACCGCGGGCTAGCGGAGTCCTCCGCGAAAAAAGCGGACAGCGCGGGGCCACTTCCAGCCCGTCCCGAATCATCGGACGGCGGGAAGGGGCCCCGCGCTGCTGTGCCAGCCGATCCCCCGGCGGCGGGCTAGCTGCGCAGGGCACCTTCCACGGCGGCCAGCAGCGAGTTGAACCGCGGGTTGGCGGGAAGGTCGTCAAGGAGCACGGGCTTGCCGTCCGGCCCGGCCAGCGGAACCTGCCAGTTCGGATACAGCGCTTCGGTGGTGCCGGGCTGGTTCTGGACGCGCCGCTCGCCCACCGCATCCACAAGCGCAACGCCCAGCAGGACCGACGGCGTCTGGGTGAGCAGGAGGTGGAGCGCCTCGATGGTCCGTTCCTCGGTCTCCGCCAGCGCGCCCGCGTCACCGGGCAGGTAGCCGCGTTCGCGCAGCAGGGCCAGCATTTTCTCCAGTGAGGCGTTGTGTTCGGCCCGCTCCTCCTCCTCGGACCGCTCCAGGAGCTCGAGCCGGCTGCGCAGTGCCACGTGATCGCCGGCAAGGTAGCCTGCCGTGGGCGGAAGGTCGTGGGTGTTGACGCTGGAAAGTGCCTGCGTCCGGTACTTTTCCGGCGCCAGGGGCGAATCGCCGTCGTACTCAAACCAAAGGATGGACGTTCCCAGGATGCCGCGGGCGGCAAGGTAGTCACGCACCCACGGTTCGAAAGTTCCCAGGTCCTCCCCGATCACCACGGCTCCGGCGCGCTGGGCCTCCAAAGCAAGGATGCCGATCAGCGCCTCATGGTCGTAACGGACGTAGGCGCCATCGCCCGGGGCATTGCCAACCGGGATCCACCAGAGCCGGAACAAGCCGAGGATGTGGTCCACCCTGATGCCGCCGGCGTGCCGCAGGACCGTGGCCAGCATGTTCCGGAACGGCTGGTAGCCGGCCTCGGCCAGGCGGGCGGGGTGCCACGGCGGCTGTCCCCAGTCCTGGCCCTGCTGGTTGTACATGTCCGGCGGGGCGCCCACGCTGGTGGCCGGAGCGAGCACGTGGCGGAGGGTCCAGGCGTCGGCACTGCTGTGGTCCACTCCGACGGCGAGATCGTGCACCACACCCAGGCGCATGCCGGACCGCAGCGCAGCCTTCTGGGCCTCCTCAAGCTGCTCATCGCAGATCCACTGCAGCCAGCGGTGGAACCCGATCCTGTCCGCAAGCTTTTCCCGCAGCACCTCGGCCTGGGGTGTCCCCAGGGAAGTGGCCGGATCCGTCCACAGGGGATCGTCCGGCGCAACGTCTTCACGGATGGCGGACCAGAGCGCGAAATCGTCCAGTCCGGTCCCGGAGATCCGGCAGAACTCATCAAACGCAGCCTGACGGGCAGGGGAACGGCGCGCGTGGTAGAGCAGTTCCAGCGCCTGGAGTTTGGCGGCATAGACGGCGTTCCGGTCCAGCCTGCCTGCGTCCTTGTTGAGCCCCGCGACTTCCTCCCGAAGCTTCTCCACCGCTGCACGCCGGCGCGGCTTCAGGTAGGCCAGTTCGGGTATCGCCTCCACCCGGATGTAGAGCGGGTTGAAGAACCTCCGGGTGGAGGGGGAATAGGGCGAGGGCTGCACCGGCGGCACGGGCTCTGCGGCGTGCAGCGGATTCACCAGCACGTAGTCCGCCCCGCGCTCACCGCTGAGGGCGGCAAGGTCGGCCAGGTCGGCGAAGTCGCCAATACCCCAGGACCGCCGGGAGCGGACGGAGTAGAGCTGCGTGGCAAGCCCCCAGCCTCGGCGCTGTTCAAGTGGCTTGGCGGTTGTCAGCTGGCGCGGCGTCACCACCAGGGTGGCCACGGCAGTGGTGCCACCGGACTCGGCGGTCAGGGTGTGCCAGCCAAGCGGCAGGTCCTGCGGGAGGGCGAACGTGGCACGGCCGATGGACACGCCGCCGATATCCTTGGGCTGTTCCCAGACGTCCTGCTGGACGGCGTCCACAGTGCCTGCACTGTCCTCGAGGGCAATGCTTAGCTGGACGGCGGCACCGTCCGGCACATGGACCGGGACCAGCGCCGGCTCGCCCTGCTGGATAACGACGGCGGGAGGCAGCATGCGCCGCCACGGCGCCAGTTCCGCTTCCGCCAGCGCGGCCTCAATCGCCGGGTTGGTGTCCGCCTTTACGCCAAGGGCGGCCAGGACCTTGATCAGGGTACTTTCGGCCACGGTGTGCGGCAGCCCGTCCCAGCCCTGGAAGGAGGTTCCCACACCGTGCGCGTCCGCGAGTTTCTGGAGCAGGTGGGGGTCTACGGCCTCGCCGTCGGCAGCTTCCACCGCAGCGGCCGCAGGGCCTGGAGGATCTGTTGGCATCCCTGGACTATATGAATGCTGCTGGTCTGAAGCCGTCATGCGTGTCCGCCTCGTCTGGTGTGATGTGGCCCGAACTTACGTGCTGCCTGTTGCTGCATGGTGTACCGGGCGCCTGCACCCCCGCGCACAACCGTTGGTTCAGATTATTGCAGGGCGGCGCGGAGACGAAACCGGATCGTCCCAGCAACAACTTTGACTTGCCTTCAGGTCATGCCCGCAGCCTACGGATCGAAGTGCGTGCTGACCGAGCCCGAGCTCACACGGCTCAGGACGTCCGCCGCGAGGTCCCTCAACTTCTGGTTCCGGTGGCTGGACGCCTTAGTGAGCATCGCCATGGCCTCCTCCTGCGAGCAGCGGTTCTGGGCCATAATCACCCCGCACGCCAAGTCGATGGTGGTGCGGTTCTCCATGGCAGCCGAAAGGTCGTCGGCAACGTTCCGGGCGTCAGCGATCTGCAGGGCCAGCCGCAGCGCCCGCTCGGCCTGGTCGGCAAACCCCTGTGCCTTGCTGATGACCGCTCCCGTGAAGACATCAGGTTCGGAGGAGAAGAAGTTCAAGGCGGCCGCCTGGCTGTCGTCGAGGGCCAGGGGTACGCCCAGCACGCTCCTGCAGCCGTTGGCGGCCAGGATCTTTTGGAACTCCGGCCAGCGGGTATCGGCGTATACATCCGCAAGGACTACAGGCCGCATGGTCTCCAGCGCGGCAAGGCACGGCCCGTCACCGAGGACCTGCTCGAGCCTGTCCAGCTCCTTGGCCCGGTCGCTGCTGCCCGCCACGGTCATGCTGCGCTTGCGCCGGCGCAGTGTCACACCGCATTCAACCCGCGAGCCCGCAGACTCACTCAGGGCCGAAGCTGCCACTCCGGAGAGCTCCGTGAGGAAGTCGTTCACGTTGCTGCTGCCAATTATCAGGTCGTGCAACCTAACGAATTGTTCGTCATCGCCTGGAGTGCCCATGCCTCAATATAGGCGCTACCGCCGGGGAAACGCCCGCCACAATTCGTCACGCCGGGCCCCTGCGTTACTCCGTGCGAAGAAAAGCGAAGGACTAAGGCATAAACCTGCCGCCCCCACACGAAGCTGTGTAGCCTCATGACGATCGAAGGCATCAGTGGCAACGCAACTGGAGGGACCGGGGATGAGCCTCAGCGAACTGCGGGTATTCGGGCGGTCGGGGACCCCGGTCAGCCCGCTCACTTTGGGCACCATGAATTTTGGCGAGGGCAACGGCAGCCCCAACGGCGGCGCGCACGGCTCCCCCACCGGCGCCGATGAGAGCATCCGGATCATCCAGGCGGCGCTGGACGCCGGGATCACCGCCGTCGATACCGCCGATGTCTACTCGCAGGGCGAGTCGGAGCAGGTAGTGGGCCGCGCGCTGCGGGGACGGCGCGACGACGTCTTCCTCGCCACAAAGTTCCATGGGCAGATGAGCGCCAACCCCGCCCACTCCGGAAACTCCCGCCGCTGGATCACCCAGGCAGTGGAGGGCAGCCTCCGCAGGCTCCAGACAGACCGGATCGACCTCTACCAGGCACACCGGCCGGACTACAACACCGATGTCCTCGAAACCATCACCACGCTCAACGACTTGATCCGCCAAGGCAAGATCCTCTACTACGGCACGTCCGTCTTCACCCCGGCGCAGCTTGTGGAGGCGCAGTGGCTGGCCACCACAAACCACCTGATCCCGCCCCTGGGAAACCAGGTGCCGTATTCCATGCTGGTGCGCGGCAACGAACGCGACGTGCTGCCCATCGCCCAGCAGTACGGGCTGGGCGTCCTCGCGTACGGGCCGCTGGCCGGCGGCTGGCTGTCCGGCAGCTTCGTCCTCGAATCCGGAAAGGCGCCCACCCGCGTGCATTCATTGCCCGGCCGGTACGACATCTCAGGCCCCTCCAGCGAACGGAAGCTGCACGCCGCGGACGCCCTGGCGCGGCTGGCGGACAAACTGGAGCTCTCGCTCGTGGACCTGGCCATCGGCTTCGCCCTCACCCACCCCGCCATCAGCAGCGTCATCATCGGGCCACGCAGCGAGGAACACCTGCAGGCGTACTTGCAGGCAGCGGAAGTCCGGCTCAGCGAATCCGTCCTGGACGCCATCGATGACGTGGTGCCGCCCGGAACCAACTTTGTGGAGCGGGACGCGGGGACCATCGTTCCCTCCATTGAGTTCGCGGAATTACGACGGCGGTAGCGGGCTTCGCGCGGAACTTTCCTGATACGGCGGCGTGTATTGCCCGGCGGGCGTTGACTGCCCGCTGCGGGTGTCCTGCCCGTCGCGCATGTCAACGGCCGGGGCGGGCGGCGCGGGCAGGACACCGGCGGACTTGCCCGGCGTCAGGATGAAAAGGCTGAAAATGACGACGGCGGCGCCAAGCCAACCGTGCAGCGGCAGCCGCTCTCCCACCACCAGCACCGCCAACACCGCAGCCACTACCGTTTCAAGCAGGGAAATACCGGTGGCAGTGCTGGCCCGGACCCTGGCCAGTCCCCAGCCGAACAGCACATAGCCGGCGAACATCGGGACCAGGGCCATGTAGGCTCCCACGGAGAAATTGGTCCAGGATTCCAGCAGGGGCGCGCCGGTTGCCAGGAGCACGGGCATCAGCAGGAGCCCACCGAGGCCGAAGACAGTTCCCATCGCTGCCCGTGAAGATATGCCGCCGCCGATAATGCGGTGGGCCGCCCAGGAGTACAGGGCATATGTGGCACCGGCCACCAGACCCAGGGCTATCCCCGCCAACGGGGTCCACGTCTCACCAGGAGAGCCGGAAGTGGCGGCCTGTTCGTGCCCCTGCCCGGCCGAGGACAGCAGTGCCGCGCCCATGACACCCAGGAAAGCTCCGGCCGCCCACCTGCGGCTGAGCGGCTTTCCATCCGCGAAGCGCTCGATGAGTGCAGCTGCCACCGGCGCCGAACCGATGGAAACCACGGTTCCCACCGCAACGCCGGACAAGCGCATCGAGCTGTAGAAGGCCAGTGGGTAGACCGCCACCGCCACCGCACCCAAGGACACCAGGCGCCAGCGGTCCAGCAGGCCCGGCCATTGCCCGGTGATGGCGTTGACGGCATAGAGGGCCTGGAGCAGGCCGCCGACGCCCATGGCAACTGCGCCAACAGCCAACGGGCTCACGGCCGGGGCGAAGGTGGCAGCCGTTCCCGTGGTTCCCCAGAGCACGGATGCGGCGGCAACGCATAAAGCACCCCACAGCGGCACTCTGTGGTTTCCGGCGTCCGGGTTCACAGCCCCTCCAACAGCCGGGCGGCGATGGTCCGGCCGTCCTTCAGGCGCTGGTCATTCCCCTCCAGCCCGGCCCTGGCCATGGCACCTTCGAGCAGGAAGGCCAGGTGCCTGGCCAGCCCGGCGGCGCGCCCATCCTCTCCCGGCAGGAGCTCGGCCACGTGCCGGGCCAGCAGTTCCTCAACCTCTTCCTTGTGTTTCCGGACCGCAACCCGCCCGGCCGCCCCCGCGGGAAGTTCCGCCGCTGCATTAAGCAGCCCGCAGCCCCTGAACCCGTCCTGGTAGGCGAGGTTGGCGTGGTCCATATATGCGTCAAAAACAGCCAGCACCCGTTCCCGCGGAGTCTGGGCGGTCTCCATCCGCTTGCCGTACAGGCCAAGCCACTCCGCGTGCCGCGCTTCCAAATAGGCGGCCACAAGTTCCGCCTTGGAGGCGAAATTGTTGTAGAGGCTCTTCTTGGCAACGCCGGCCCCAGCGGTGATGGCATCGATCCCGGTGGCCCCCACGCCTTGGGCATAGAAGAGCCGGGCTGCCGCTTCAAGCAGCAGCACCCGGGCCGGGCGCTTCGGTGATTTTGCGGCGGAAGGCGCGCTTGCCTCAGCGCTTGCTGGTGCGGCATCCGGGAGGGGCAACGCGGCTCCTTGCTTCGTAAGTAGTTAGATCAGTCTACCTACCGCAGCGCAAGGTGCCACGCCGGGAATATCCGTGCCCGCGTCCATGTTGTTGCTCTGTTCAGAACGAACTGCAACCAGCCGACAGGAGAACGCATTAATGACAGTTGACTATGACGCTCCACGGGTGACGCCCGAGGAAGAGCCGAACAGCGGCTTTGAGGAGCTGAAGACCGAGAAGTCGGGCCGAAGGGAGGCGACAACCGACGTAGACGAGGCCGAGCTCGCGGACAGCTTCGAACTGCCCGGGGCGGACCTTTCGAACGAGGAGCTCCTAATCCAGGTGGTGCCGGTCCAGGCCGACGAATTCACCTGCATGTCCTGCTTCCTGGTGCACCACCGCAGCCAGCTGGCAAGGGAGAAGGACGGCAAGAAGTACTGCAGGGAGTGCGAGTCGTAGGGGGCCGGGCAGTCCGGCGGAGGCTGGCGCTCCACCGCCTCCGCCCCGGCCTGGAAATCTCCTAGTGCCTCCAAAAACCCCATCGATTGCTCCGTAGGTGTCGTTTTGAACGTTGAAAACGGCAGTTACGCGGCAATGGATGGGCTTCACTTCAAATCAAAGGGCGAGTAATCCGGGCGGCGACACGAGATGGCATCCTTGCGGCTAAGCAGGCCGATAGAGATCGCGCGCTACTGTAGCTCATCCCCTTGGCCATAGCTGAACCGTCTATGTCTCGGTAACGGTTCCTCGCCTGGGGCCCTCCCGCAGTCAGCGCCGGGTCTTGTACCTGGTCAGGACCACGCCGCCGGGAAACATCCGGGACTCCACCAGGTCCAGGTTTACCCAGTTGTCCAGGGTGGTGAAGAACGGCGTGCCGCCGCCCACCAGGACCGGATGGGTGAGCATCAGGTACTCGTCGATCAGCCCGGCCCGCATGGCTGCCGCGGCGAGCGTGGCGCCGCCGATGTCCATGGAGCCGCCGTCGTCCGCCTTGAGGCGGGTGATCTCGGCGACCGCGTTGCTGGTGACCAGGCGGGTGTTCCAGTCGACTGTGCTGGTCCTTGAGGAGAACACCACTTTCGGCATGTCCCGCCAGCGGCGGGCGAACTCCATGTGCGCCGGCGTGGCGCCGGGCTGCTGGTCGGCGGTGGGCCAGTGGGAGCTCATCGTCTCCCACAATTTCCGCCCGTACAGCGCCAGGCCCGTCGCCCCCACCCGGTCAGACCACCACTGGAACAGCTCATCGCTTGGTACGCTCCAGCCGAGGTCGTCACCGGGCGCGGCGATGTAGCCGTCCAGGCTCACGTTCATGCCGAAGGTCAGGGTGCGCATGGCGCCAGTCTCCCGTGAGTCGGTATCCGTTGTACAGGCCGGCACGGGGCGGAAAATCATCGGCCAGGCAACACCGGGCCAATGCCGCCCAGTCCGGTAATCTGCGGGCCTTTGGGCCAGCCAACTACCAGTCGTGGACCGTTCCGTCGATGAGGCGGTTGTAGGGCAGGTAGGCCTGCTGGTACGGGAACGCGGCTGCGGCTTCCTCGTTGAACTCGACGCCGATCCCGGGCTTGTCG